>CALJLC010000164.1 GCA_937982605.1 uncultured Gemmatimonadales bacterium
GGACGCCCAGACCGACACCGTCGCCGCCTCGCTGGCGCCGTACGCGGTGAAGGTAGTCGACACCAACGGCAACGGCGTGCCGGGCGTGACCGTGAGCTGGGGCGTCACGGGCGGCGGTGGCTCGATCCCCTCCACCTCGGTGACCGACGCGGACGGCGTGGCCACGGCGGTCCGGGTGCTCAGCCAGACGGCCGGGATCCATACGGCGGACGGCGGCGTGGGCGGGCTGCAGGGCTCCCCGATCCAGTTCACCGCCACGGCGGTGCCCGGCGCACCGGCCGCGCTCGTGAGCGTGGCGGGCGGCGGTCAGAGCGCCACGGCGGGAACGGCGGTCGCCACGCAGCCCCGGGTGAGGGTCGAAGACCAGTTCGGCAACGCCATCGCGGGCGCGCCGGTCGCCTTCGAGGTCACGGCCGGAGGGGGCAGCGCGTCGGCCGACACCGTGGACACCGACGCCGGCGGGGAGTCGGCGGTCGGCTGGACGCTCGGCACCACCGCGGGGACGAACAACAACACGCTCCAGGCCGTCGCCGCGGGCACCGGCGTGGCGGCGGTGAGCTTCACCGCGTCCGCCACCCCCGACGCGCCCGCCTCGATCACCGGCGGAAGCGCCTACGGCGAGGTGGTGACCGGCCAGGCGGTCTCCGGACCGCCCTCCGTGACGGTGCGGGACCAGTACGGCAACGTCGTGCCGGGCGTGCAGGTGAACTTCACCGGAGACGGGACGCCGTCCGCGGGGAGCCAGAACACGAACGCCTCCGGGGTGGCCAGCGTGGCGTGGACGGTCGACGCCGCCGACGGGACGCTCCAGGTCGACGGGACGCACCCGAACACGCTCACCGCCACGGTCAACGGCACCGCTCTGTCGACCGCGTTCACCGCGGACGTGATCTACTCCTGGAGCACGCACGTCGTCCCGCTCTTCGCCGCCGAGGGGTGCACGGCCGCCGGCTGTCACGACGTGGCCGAAACGAGCGGGCTGCGCCTGGACGGCGGGGCGGCGGCCGCCTACGGCGAGCTCGTGAGCGTGACCCCGGTCTGCGACGCGTTCACGCCGAGCCCGAATCCGGTCTTCCGGGTCAGCCCGATCGGCGGCGTCTCGGCGGCCGACGTGAACAGCCTCCTCATGCTCTTCATCGACGGAGCGCTCGACGGGATCCCGGCCGGCGACGCCAACGCCTGCAACCTCGACTTCATGAACTTCGACGACGCCGGCAACGTGGCGATCGTCCGCGCCTGGATCCGCAACGGCGCCCCCAACAACTGAGGGGCAGCAACGGAGCCGCGACTCCGCCGTACTATAAGGACATGAACACCACCGCAGAGCCGAGCCTCCGGACCCGCCGTCGTCCGCGAGGCCGCACGGGGCCCGCGCGACGGGCGCTCGCCCGGCCGTGCCTGCTCCTCGGCGCGGCGCTGGCCGTGGCGGCCACGCCCTCCGCTTCCCAGGTCGAGATGACCGCGGAGGGCGAGCCCGTCGGCGCGGTCTTCCGCGGGCAGGTCGTGGACAGCCTGAGCGGCGAGCCGATCGAGGGTGTGCTCATCCGCATGGACGTCGGCGGCGAGGCCTTCACCGACCGCCGCGGCGAGTTCCGCTTCGCCGGGCTGCCGGAGGGACGGCGCCTCTTCGCGATGCTCTCGGCCGACTGTCGCATCACGTGGGCGCAGATCACCGTCGTGGAGGGGATCCCGCGCTCCGAGCGTTTCCGGCTCCCGCCGGCGTTCGGCGCGGCCGCGCAGGCGCAGGCCGAGGAGGAGGCGCGCCGGCAGAGCACGAGCGGTCGCAAGCTGGGGATCCGGGAGCTCCAGGCGTCCCAGGCGAGCAACGTGATGGAGCTGATCCGGCAGATCGCCCCGAACATGCTCTCCCCGATGCGGGGGGATATGGGGACCTCGTCGTTCCGCGCGGCGAGGGGCCGATCGACCGGCACCACCGATCCGCCGGTCGTCGTGATCGACGGGGTGCGCACCGCCGGCGCCGAGGGGCTCCTGTCGACCATGCGGCTCGACGAGATCTCGGAGCTCGAGGTGCAACCGGGGGCGGCCGCGGGGTGGGAATACGGCTCGTCGGGAGCGAGCGGCGTGATCAAGATCACGATGCGCCGCGGCCTTCCGGACGGGGCCGAAGAGCTTCCCGAGCCGGCCCGCTGTCGGGTTCCGGCGTTTCCGGGAGGCTGACCGGATACGAGGAGCGGGTCCTTCCGCGGGGGCTCCGGGGCCCTTGAAGCTTCCGGGATTTCCTTGACACACCCCCGTCCGACCTGTAAAACGTACCCGTTGGGATGTGGGGTGGTGGAGGGGTTCGTGTACCTATGAGTCATCAGGAGGACTTATGACTCAACAGACGTTCGTGACGAGGGTTGCGAAGGTCGGCGCGCTCGCGCTTGCCTTTGCAGCGTTCGGCGTGGCCGAAGCGGCTGCGCAGAACACCGGTACCGTTACCGGTCAGGTCCGCAACGCTGAGAACCTGGGGCCGCTCGCCGGCGCTCAGGTTTTCATCGAAGGGACCCAGATCGGTAACCTGGTCAACAACGTTGGCCGTTTCCTGCTCCTCAACGTGCCGGCAGGAACGTACACCATCAATGCGACGATGATCGGCTTCTCGACCGCGTCGCAGGAAGTCACCGTGACGGCGGGTGGTACCGCGACGGTCGACTTCGTCCTGCGTGAGCAGGCGCTCGCCCTCGAGGGCGTCGTCGTGACCGGAACCGCCGGTCAGGCGCGCCGTCGTGAGGTGGGTAACTCGATCGAGGCGCTCGGGACGCGCGACATCGAAGTCGCCGCCGTCACGCAGGCGTCCGACATTCTGCAGGGCCGCGCGGCGGGCGTGCAGATCAACGGAACGGAAGGCTCGCCCGGCGCCGGCGCGGAGATCCGCATCCGCGGGAACTCCTCGGTGTCGCAGAGCAACCGTCCGCTGATCTACGTCGACGGTATCCGCATCGAGAACAACCAGGTCGGTCTGTCCGACGAGGCCGCGGCGACCGCGATGCCCCTCGACGGCATCAACCCGAACGACATCGATCGCATCGAGATCGTGAAGGGTCCTGCCGCGACCACGCTGTACGGCACGGAAGCCGCCGGTGGCGTGATCCAGATCTTCACGAAGCGGGGCGCCGCGGGTGGCGCGGCCTGGACGCTCGCCGTCGACGGCGGTGCGAGCCAGATGCCGCACCAGGGACCGAAGAGCACCAGCGACGTGGAGCCGATGATCAGCCGCTTCATCAAGGATCGCCCGGATCTGTATCCGTCGGGCGACAGCGGCGTTGACTACCTGCTGGCCGACGGCCCGCTCAACGAGAACGGGCTGCGTCTCAACGACTGCTCCAGCGGTGACCCGCTCACGGGCTACCCGGAGCTCACGCCGTACGACGCCGAGCCGGGCTGCCCCGAGAGCGGCAGCTGGTTCAAGACCGGCTACATGCAGCGCTACAACCTGAGCGTGCGAGGCGGGTCCGAGAACTCGACGTACTTCATCTCGGGCCGCTGGGCCGACGAGCGCGGCACGATCAACCAGCCGGGCGCCGATGGCGGCTTCACCGGCGACGCGCGCGACATCCAGGCTGACGTCGACCCGCAGGGTCAGAAGTCGTACAACCTTCGGGCCAACGTCCAGTTCCAGCCGCTCGACGGCCTGGACATCAGCCTGAACAACATGTACACGAAGCGCTCGATCGCGTGGATCCCGAACGGCAACAACGCGTCGGGCCTCTACCTGAACGTGCTTCGCGGCGACCTCGGCTACACGCCGAGCAACCAGGACGACGAGGTCCTGTTCAACAACGTCAACTCCGAGCTCAGCCAGTGGGTCACGTCGCTGAGCGTCGGGTGGTCGCCGACGGCGAACTTCTCGCATCGCCTGAACTTCGGGATGGACTACACCTATCTCGACTACGTCGACTTCAAGCCGTACGGCAACTACGAGAACCCGCTCGGTACCCGTCAGGCGGACAACGAGTCGGACCGCAACATGACGTTCGACTACAACGGTTCGTGGCGGACGGACTTCACCCCGAGCATCTCGTCTTCGTTCTCGTGGGGCGGTCAGGTGTACGAGGAGTACTCCTGGTCGGTCGAGGGTGACGACGCCGACTTCGCGGGCCCCGGTGCCCAGCTGATCGGTGACGGTACGCTGCAGGACTCCGACGAGGATCGTCTGACGATCCGCTCGGGCGGCTTCTTCCTGCAGGAGCAGGTCGGCCTCAACGACCGCCTCTTCATCACGGGTGGCGTGCGCTGGGACGGCTTCTCGACCTTCGGCTCGGGCTTCGGCCTGGCCGCCTATCCGAAGATCTCGGCGGCGTACACGATCTCCGACGAGAACTTCTTCCCGCAGACGAACTTCATCGACGCGCTGAAGCTGCGCGGTGCGTACGGCAAGTCCGGTCGCGCACCGGGCGCCTTCGATGCGGTGAAGGTCTACGAGGCGACGCAGGCGGACGAGTCGGTTCCCGGGCTCATCATCGACAACCTCGGTAACGCCGATCTCGGTCCCGAGATCAGCACCGAGCTCGAGATCGGCTTCGAGACGTCGCTGTTCGACGGTCGTGTGAGCGCGGACTTCACGTACTACACGCAGTCCACCACGGACGCGCTCGTGGAGGTGCAGGAAGCACCTTCCTTCGGTACCGAGGAAGGGACGCTCCGCAACATCGGCGAGACCGAGAACAAGGGTACGGAGACGATCCTCAACATCGTCGCCATGCGTACCGACAACATCGAGTGGTCGTTCAACACGTCGTATTCGACGAACCGCTCGAAGGTTCTTTCGCTCGGTCCGCTCGAGAGCGCCGGATTCGAGATCCGTACGGGTTATGCCATCGGCGTCGAGTACGACAACGGCGTGATGAACCCGTCCGAGGTCGGCGTGCTGCCCGAGTTCGAGCCTCAGGTGCTCGGCGTGGCCTTCCCGCAGCGCCTCTTCGCGCTCGGGACGCGCTTCACCTGGAACCAGTCGCTCACGTTCGACGTGCTGGCCGAGGGCCAGACCGGCCACTTCCGTACGGCCGGGATCGGCTGGGCGACCACGCGTCGCGGCACGTGGCCGATGTGCTACGGCATCCAGAACGAGTTCCTCGCCAACGGCATCACCAACCTCACGGCGATGCAGCTGGCCACGTGCCACCGGCAGTACTCGAGCTGGGGTGCGTGGACGGACCAGGCGGACTTCATCAAGCTCCGCTCGGCCTCGATCTCGTACCGCCTGCCGGAGAACCTGATTCCGGCCACGCGCAGCGCGTCGGTTTCGCTGCAGGCGAAGAACCTCTTCACCTGGACGAAGTACCAGGGCCTCGACCCCGAGGCGACGGACCGTGGCAACACCGGTGGATTCGGTCAGGGCAGCGAGTACTTCTCGGAGTACTACAACGCCGCCCCGCCGCGGGTCTTCATCCTCAACTTCACGGTGAACTTCTGATGAGCTACTGGACGAAGAAGACCGGCGTTTTGCCGGCCATGGCCGCGTTTGCGGTCATACTGTCCGGGTGCGACCTCGAGGTTCTCAACCCGGGCGCCATTCAGGACGCGGATCTCACCGATCCCGCTCTGATGCCCGTGCTGGTGGCTGGCGTGTCGGCCGAGTACAACGACTTCCAGGACGACATCGCCTTCGACGTGGCCATCCTCTCCGACGACATGGCGGGGACGGGGAGCTACTCGACGACCCAGCTGTTCCGACAGGGCTTCTTCGACTTCGATGATTCGGAGGGCAACTGGGCGCAGACGCACGAGGCCAACTGGGCCGCCGACCAGGCGATCCAGCGGCTTCAGGAGGTCGCGGATGCGAACGACGACTTCGACTATCTGACGAGTCCGGACGCCGCCCGGGCGTGGATGCTGAAGGGCTTCGCCAACGTTCGACTCGGCGAGAACTTCTGCCACGCAGTGTACGGCGTGTCGTCCTCGACGCCGCGTACGGCCGCGTTCGATACGGCCATCGCGGCGTTCAACGAGGCGCTCACGCGCGCCGCGGCGGCGGGTTCGGCCGCGGACGCGTACGCGGTGGCGGCGCGAGCCGGTATCGCGCAGGCGCAGGTCGGCCTGGCGGTGTACGGCAGCGGTTCCTGGGCCACGGCGGACGCCGCGGCGCAGGCCGCCATCGCGGGTGGTGCGACGCTCGGACCTGCCGTCGGTACCGATGACGACTGGTTCGACTTCGCGCTCTACAACGCGACCGCCGACGTCAACATCTTCTGGAGCGAGACGTGGGGTCGCGCCGAGTTCGGCGTCTTCCGCACGCTCGCGCAGGCGATGTACGACAACGACGCGGACCCGCGGGTGGCGTACAAGAAGTGCGGTGAGTGGAACGATCCGACCAACCTCCTCGGAGGCGGGACGGTCGATCCGAGGACGCTCACGGCTGCTCAGCTCGTCACGCTGATCGACGGCGGGGTGACGGCGACCGGGGACTGCACCGGTGAGGGTTCCGGTGCGCACCAGGGCGCCGACGGTGAGCACGCGCACTACAAGCAGACCGTCTGGGACGATCGCGGATCGGACATTCCGCGGGCCAGCGGTGAGGAGATGCTCCTCATCCGGGCCGAGGCCGCCATGAACGCCGGTCAGTTCGGCACCATGATGGGCTTCATCAACCAGATCCGGACGAACCGTGGTCTGGCGGCGTACACGTTCACGCCGACCGTGCTGGGCACGCTGGATTACCCGCACGACCTGACCTCGCAGGAGGCGATCGACGTCCTGGACCGTGAGCGGTACGCCACGCTCTGGATGCAGGGCCGTCGTCTGTACGACATGGACCGGTGGGATCACCCGTTCCTCGCGGGTGGTGCTGCAACCGGCAACTGGGTGGTCGGAGGCACGTCGTTCGCGCCTCGCCCCCGCTGCCAGCCGGTTCCCCGTACGGAGTGCCTGCTGAACGCCAACCTCGCGGGTGACCCGGCGTGCCCCTAGTGGCCGCCTGACCCCGAGGTAGCAAGCGGGATCGACTGCCCCCATCGGCTCCGGCCGGTGGGGGCAGTCACGCTTCGGCGGGGCGGACGTATGTAGTTCCGGACACGAAGCAAGGAGGATGGGTGCGCCGCAGATCGACCGCAGGGCTCTCCGTGGGGTGTGCGCTCCTGACGCTGGCCTGGCCGCTGGACGCGCAGACGCTCCGCGGCCGGGTGCTCGACGTCCAGTCGGGCGAACCGGTCATGCTGGCCTACGTGGGCCTGCTGGCCGCCGAGGGTGAGATGGTCGTGGCGGCTCTGGCCACCACGGACGGGATCTTCGAGCTGGACGCGCCGGACGGCGGCTCGTACTTCCTGTACGTCTCCCGCACCGGCTACGACACGATGGTCGACGGCCTCTTCGACATCGGGGACGACGGCGTGATGGACGTTCAGGTCGGGCTCCGACCGAGGCCGATCGAGCTCGAGCCGGTCACGGTCGAGGCCGAAGCGGCGCGCGACCCGCGCGAGGTCGAGGGCTTCTACGAACGGGCCCTGATGGGCCAGGGGTCCTTCCTCATCCGCGAGGACATCCAGAGGCGCGCGGGCCAGCGCCTCACGGACGCGCTACGGACCGTGCCCCGGCTCATCATCGACGAGAGCCGACCGCTCACCGGTCCTGCCGCGATGCAGTACCCCTCCGTGCAGATCCTCCGAAACGGAAAGCTCTGCTCGCCGACGTTCTACCTGGACCGGCACATGATCGCGCTCGGTGGCGAGGACCCGGTCCGGCCCGACGATTTCGTGACGCCGGCCGAGCTCGAGGCGATCGAGGTCTACACGCGTCCGAGCGAGATCCCGGTCGAGTTCGACGAGCTCACCGACTGCGGCGTGGTGGTGATGTGGACGAGGATGCGGTAGCCGTCAGTAGCCGGCGGTACCGCTCACCACGCTCGCGACGAGGGCGGCGACGACGACGAACGCGCCGCCGATGAGGGCCGACGTCTTCCCGGCGTCGAGCTGACGCACGCGCAGCCCCGCCATCGTCGAGATCGGGAAGAGCCGGGTTACGGCGTCACTCGGCCCGCCGTTGTCCGGCTGCTCGAGCATCCCGATGATCGACAGGGCGGTAGGGCTCCACGAAGTCTCGAGGACCTCGGAGAACTGCACGACTTCCTCGCCGCCGCCGGCCTG
The DNA here is from genome assembly GCA_937982605.1 of uncultured Gemmatimonadales bacterium. Lineage (GTDB taxonomy): Bacteria > Gemmatimonadota > Gemmatimonadetes > Longimicrobiales > Gaopeijiaceae > UBA2589. The sequence continues at coordinate 8,082 of CALJLC010000164.1, forward strand.
ACGGACGACGACGCCGCGAACGGCGGTGTCCTCGCGTTCGGGTTGGGTGGCGGGGACGGGCACGGTGGCCATCGAGAAGCAGCCGGCGAGCAGGGGCAGGGCGGCGAGAAGCACCGCGAGACGTCCGGATCTGGTCATGGAGGGGCGAGCAGGAGAGACGGGGAAGGACCGAAGCTGTCGTCCGCACAGGGGCGACGCAATCGAATACGCCCGAAACGCCGCCGCGTTGCGCGTCGCGCCGGTGCGAGCGCCGACCCTCCGCCGCGCGGCCCTACCTCGCCTGCATCAGCTCCCGGATCTGGCGGAGCGCGGCGTCGACCTTGAACTGGATCCCGCGCACGCCCCGCTCGACGGAGGCCCGCGTGGGATCGCCGGAGACGCCGCTGTCCTCGAAACCGCCACCCGGGGCGAGCTTGTCCGTCCGGATGTGGCGGGGATCCACCGCCAGGAGCTGTGACGTGTCCGAGATGCCCGCGTGCCCGCCGATCGTCTCGCGCGTCTCCCCCTGGGAGATCAGCCACTCCTGGAAGCCGTTGTTGCTGTAGTAGTCGCCGACGAAGTGGACGCGTGCGGCCTCCCCGGCCCACTCGGCGTTGAGCATCTCCGCCACCTGCCGCATCCCGTTCTGGTTTCCGCCGCTGTCACCGATCATGACGATGTCGGTGAAGCCGTGCACCGCCAGGCTGCGCGCCGCGTACTCGAGGAGCTTCATGTAGTACTCCTCGGGGAAGGTGATCGTCCCCGCCTTGGACATGTGCCCCCGGGCCGGGTTGTTGACGTCACCTTCGGGCACGTACGTCACGACCGGGGCCACGAGCGCGTTGCCGAGCTCGCGCGCGATCATCGCCGACGCGTGGTTGACGATGAACTTGTGCTTCCCGAGCACCATGTGCGGGCCGTTCTGCTCGGTACCCGCGGTCGGGATGATGATCGTCGTCGTGCCGTTGTCGATCGCCTCGCGGACCTCCGTCCAGGTGAGCTCCTCGAGGAAGACCGAGGGAAGGATCTGCCCCTGCGCCGGCAGGGCTGCGATGAGCGTCGCGGCGGCCACGATCGTCGTGCACACCGTGCGATGGAAGCGGTTCATGGTGCTCGTGTGTTGCCGGGTTCGAAGAGGCGACGCCGGTCGGCGCGCGGGAACTCGACGAGACTAGACGGGGCCGTGGAGGGCGGGCAACCCCCCCTCGACAGTCCCCGGTGGCGTGCCGACCTTCCGCTCGACGGGCAAGGCGAGCGACCAGGAGACGGAGGATGGGTCCGATGAGGTTCGCAGGGAGCGTCGGCGGGGGAAGGGATGCGCGGGGGCGCCCGGCACGGTCCGCCGCCCCGCTCGGACGATGCGCGTGGGCGTGCGCCGCCGTCGCGGTGGTGGCGCTGGCGCCCATGAACGCCCTGGCCCAGCCGAGGGGCTCGGAGCGCGCCACGACCGTCCAGGTCGTCAACGGGACCCGGATCACGGTCGACTACTCGAGGCCCGTCGCCCGCGGCCGGGACAACCTCATCGGCGGCGTGGTGCACTGGGGCGAGGTGTGGACGCCGGGCGCGAACTGGGCGACCACCTTCGAGGTCGATCGCCCGGTTCTCCTCGAGGGGCGTCGTGTGGAGCCCGGCCGCTACTCGGTCTGGCTCCAGCCGCGGGAGGAGGGTCCCTGGCGTCTCTCCCTGAACCGCACGTGGCGCCTCTACCACGACGCGCCCGTCCCGGAGGAGGACTTCGTGCTCCACTTCGACGTGGAGCCTCAGACGGGCGCCCACATGGACGCCCTCGCGTGGTACTTCTGGACGATCTCCGGGCGGACCGCCGAGCTGCGCATGCACTGGGGACCGACGTACGTGCCGCTCAGGGTCGAGACCGAGGCGTACAGCTGGGCGCCCCTCCCTCCGGACGAGCGCGCGCGCTACCTCGGCTCGTACGCCTTCGACACGAGCGACCCGACGACCGGGGGCCCGCTCCGGGTCACCATCACCGTGCTCGAGGAAGAGGGCCGGCTCGTGGGCCGGTGGGGCCGGGCGCCGATCGCGCTGGTCCCGGCCGGACCGGCGGAGTTCCGGATCGGGTTCCTGCGCGGCGGGGAGCTCTTCGACGTCGCCGACGAGATGACGCTCCGGATCCTCACGGACGGCTCCGCGAGCACCGGAGCGGAGCTCCGCTGGGAAGGCGAGGTCTTCGGCAGGGGGGAGAAGGTCGGTTGACGATGGTCGACTGGCTGCTCACCGAGCAGCTCGTGGAGATCTTCCGGGAGGGCCGGGCGAAGCGCCCCGAGCTCAACGCCGAGCTGGTGGCGCACAGTCCGCACGGGGAGGAGGACGTGCTGGCGGGCGCCGGCACCGCGGTGCGCATCACGACGACCGACGGCGGTGTGCTGGTCGTTACGCCGAAGCGCATGTCCCGCGTCGTCGGCAGCACCGCGTACGAGCTCGTCGTCTTCGCGGAGCTCGTCGGCTACGACTGGATCTCTCCGGAGATGTCGGAGAAGGTCGCGCTCAAGGACGCGCACTTCGACCGGCTCTACCTCTATCCGCGTGACGCGCCCCCGATCGTGCTCGAGCAGCTGGGGCCGTCCGTCTACCCGCTCATGGCCTTCCTGGGCCGGGTCCTCGAGTTCCAGTCCCAGAAAGTGATGCTCCGCAAGCTCGACGACGACGTCGTCGAGACGCTCGGTCGCTGCCTGCTGGCCGCGTCCCGCGGTCCGTTCTTCTCGGACCAGGATCTGCACGAGCTCTTCGGCCGGAGCCGGCACTCGATGGAGGTGGTGGCCGGCATGTGGCCCCGAATGAACCTGGCGGCCCCCGACCTCCGCGAGCTGCTCGTGAACCTCGACGAGGCGCTCCGCGGGCGGCGGGCGCAGAATCCGGACGCGTGGGACGAGTGGCTCGGCGTCTCGGAGGAGAATCTGGACGCGGCGGTGGAGATCTTCCGAAGGGTCTCGACTGGCGAGATCTGAGCCCGGCCGGCCACATTGCCCGGCCGCTGCGCCGCCCGGGCGCGCGGACGGTCTCGGCGCGGGCGCGAGACATGGACCTGGCTCCAAGCGGGAGGGGACGATGACGACGAGGAAGACCTCACGGCACGGACGCATCGGCGGGGGCCTCGCCGCGGGCGCCGCCCTCACGCTGCTCGCCGCCTGTGCGCCGGCTGCGGACTCGGCCGGCGGCGTCGCGATCGACTACGAGCGCTACGAGCTGGAGAACGGTCTCGAGGTGATCCTGCACGTCGATCGCTCCGACCCGATCGCGGCCGTGGCCATGACGTTCCACGTCGGCTCGGCTCGGGAGCTGCCCGGCAAGACGGGCTTCGCGCACCTCTTCGAGCACCTCTTCTTCCTCGACTCGGAGAACCTCGGCCCCGGGGGGCTCGACCGGCTCATGAACCGGATCGGCAGCTCGACGAACGGGTCGACGAGCAACGACCGGACGAACTACTTCGAGGTGGTTCCCGTCGACGGCCTGGAGAAGGCGCTCTGGGCCGAGTCCGACAAGCTCGGCTTCTTCATCAACACGGTGTCCGAGTCCGTGGTGGCGAAGGAGAAGCAGGTCGTGAAGAACGAGAAGCGGCAGGGGGTCGACAACCAGCCGTACGGGCACACGAACTACGTGATCGACCGGGCGCTGTACCCCGAGGGCCATCCGTACTCGTGGCAGGTGATCGGCTCGCTCGCCGACCTCGAGGGGGCCGAGCTGGCCGACGTGATCGACTTCCACACGAAGTGGTACGGGCCCAGCAACGCCACCCTCGTCGTGGCCGGCGACGTCGACGTGGCGCAGACGAAGGCGTGGATCGAACGATACTTCGCCGAGATCCCCGCGCGGCCGCTCCCTCCGGTCCCGGACCCGCCGCCGGTCTCGCTCGCCGCGGTGCAGAGCCTCGTGCACGAGGACAACTACGCCAGCCTGCCGATGCTCACGATGGCGTGGCCCACGGTGCCCGTGTACCACCCGGACGCCTACGCCCTCGACGTTCTCGCCGCCGTCCTCACGGACGGGAAGTCGACGCCCTTCTACGAGGTGCTCGTGGAGGAGCACCAGGTGGCGCCCGACGTGTCGGCGTTCCAGCGCAACATGGAGCTCGCCGGGCGGCTCGATCTGCGCGTGCGGGCCTTCCCGGGCGTCGACCTCGACGCCGTGTCGGTGGCCGTCGACGAGGCCTTCGCACGCTTCGAGACGGAGGGCGTCCCACCCGAGGAGCTCGAGCGCATCAAGGCCGGGTACGAGACCGGCTTCTACTCCGGTCTCTCGTCGGTCCTGGGCAAGGCCTTCCAGCTCGCGCAGTACGCCATCTTCGCCGATGACCCGGGCTTCGCCGACGAGGACCTCCGCCGCTTCCTGGCGGTGACGGAGGCCGACGTCGTGCGCGTCTACGAGCAGTACGTGAAGGATCGGCCGTACGTGGCCACGAGCTTCGTGCCGCGCGGCGCGGCCGACCTGGCGCTCGAGGGCGCGCGTGTGGCCGAAGTGGTCGAGGAGCCGATCGTCATGGGCGCCGAGGCCGAGATCGGCGAGGTGACGCGCGGCGAGGAGCGGACCCCGTCCGCGATCGACCGTTCGGTGGAGCCGCCGTACGGGACGTCGCCCACGCTCACCGCGCCGGACGTGTGGCGCGCGGAGCTGTCGAACGGGGTTCCGGTCCTGGGCATCGAGGACCGGGAGGTGCCGCTCGTGCAGTTCCGGCTGCGCGTCGACGGCGGCGCGCTGCTCGAGACCCCCGACCGCCGCGGGGTGGCCAACCTGCTCGCCGAGAGCATGATGGCGGGGACGGCCCGGCGGACGCCCGAGGAGCTCGAGGCGGCGATCGACCTGCTCGGCGCCTCGATCGACGTCTCGGCCGGCACCGAGTCGATCACGATCAGCGGGAGCACGCTCTCGAGGAACTACGCCGCGACCATGGAGCTCGTCGAGGAGATCCTCCTGGAACCGCGCTTCGACGCCGAGGAGTTCGAGATCTCCCGTCAGCGCGTCGCGAACGGGCTGCGACAGCGCGCCGCGAGCCCCGTGGGCGTGGCCACCGACGTCTTCCGCACGCTCGTCTACGGGGACCACCTGCTCGGCGGCAGCGCCCTGGGGGACCTCCAGACGATCGACGAGATCTCCCTCGACGATCTGCGGGCGTTCCACGGCCGCGCGCTCACGCCCGACCGCGCGGCGTTCCACGTCTCGGGAGCGATCGATCCCGACGAAGTGGTGCGCTCGCTGGATCGCGTCGCCGCGGAGTGGTCCGGCGACGGACCGGCGCTCCCGGCGCCCCCGACGTGGGACCCGGCCCGGGCCGGGCTCTACTTCGTCGACGTGCCTGGAGCGAGTCAGTCCGTCGTTCGGGTGGGCTACCTGGCGCTCGCCGAGACCGACCCCGACTACTGGCCGGCCTCGGTGATGAACTTCCGCCTGGGCGGCGGGGGCTTCGCCTCGGACCTCACGCAGACGCTTCGTGAGCAGCGCGGCTACACCTACGGGATCGGCTCGGGCTTCGGGGG
>CALJLC010000165.1 GCA_937982605.1 uncultured Gemmatimonadales bacterium
GTGTGGATTGTGTCGGCCGCGCGCCGACCCTCGGCGCGGATGCGCTCCGCCTGGCGGTCGGCCTCCGCGATCACGCTATCCGCTCGTGCCCGGGCCGCCTGCCGTGCCTCCTCGGCGGCGGCGTCCGCATCGGCCCTCGCCTCGTCGAGGCGCGCCTGTGCCTCGGCTTCGGCGGCGGCCCGCCCGGCCGACGTCACCGAGCCGGTGGTCTCCCGCAGACCCAGGTCGAGCGAGGGGTCGGCCACGCTGCCGTCCACGCCCACCGAGACCGTGACCGGGTCGGCCGCGGCGAGCGCGGCGCCGAGGGGGCCTGCTCGTGACGCGAGGCCGGAGAGCGTGGCCTGGGCGAGGCCCGTCCGAGGGACCCTCACCGCCAGGTCGTAGTCGATCGAGCGGTCGATTCCGGTCGAGCCCGAGACCGTCATCCCCAGACCGGCGAGCGTCACGTCGAACGGCTCGACGTGCAGGCGACCCCCGCGAATGCGCACGGAAGAGCGAAGCGCGTCGATCGTGGGATTGGAGACCCGGTCGAGCGCGAGCCGCTCGGAGAGTCGCGTCAGGAGGGGGAATCCCTCGATGGCGATCCGCGAGGTGGACAGCACGCCGTCGCCGTCGAGGACGTCGAGCGCCGGGGCGAGATCGGCACCGAGCGCTCCACTCAGGCTCAGCGTCGAGGTGAAGGCGCCGCGCGCGTAGCTCGCCACCGGAGCGAGGGTGCGCACCGTGAGGAACGCGGCGGCCGAGCCCGCGATGTCGAGGCTGTCGAGCGAGAGGTCGACCGCGAAGGTGGGGCGCTCCGGATCGACGGTCTCGTAGAAGCCGTCGACTCCGATCCGGCCGCCGAGGGCGTCGACGCGGAAGGACTCGAGCGTCAGCCGCTCGTCCCGCACGACCCCCCGGCCGGTCGCTCCGGTCATCTCGAGCCCGTTGAGCACCAGCGTGTCCACCGTGCCGTCGAGCGTGAGGTCCACCGCCGCGGGCACGGGAATCGCGGTGGCCGCGTCCCCGGACTTCCACTCGTCCAGGATCAGGCGGCTCGACTCGAAGCGGGCCGTGCCGCGGAGCGGCTCGACGCCGAAGGCGAAGCCGAGCAGGTTCTCGAGCCGGCCCGTGGCGCGGACGTCGCTGCCGCCGAGCACGGCGTCGAGGGCGGTGAGCTCGGCGGTCTGCGGCGTGAGCTCGAGCGCGGCGCGGTTCACGGCGACGGGCTGCCGGAGGGTGCCCTCGGGCAGCACGAGGTCGGAGGCCGACAGCGCCCCCCGCGCGACGATCCGGTCGTAGCGCGCCGCCTCCACGTCGGAGGCCCGGGCACGGACGCGCGCGTCGGCGCGCAGCGTGCCCCGGAGCCCGGCCGCGGGCTCCAGCTTCACCGTGCGACCGAGCGCTTCGAGGTCGAGCGTGCCGGCCACCGTCACTTCCGCGTCCGGGTCGGAGAGGGGGGTGCGTACCGAGGCGGAGATGTCGATCGGCTGTCCGTCGATCTCGGCGTGCAGCCTGCGGAGCTCCACGACCGTCGAATCGGGATCGCCACCCGGGTTCGAGATCGCCAGCTCCGCGGCGATCGCCTCGGCGGGGAGCGGGAGATCCGGGTAGCGGAAGCGCCCGTCCGCCACGCGCACGTCGAGGGCGAAGCCCGGGAAGGCGTCGGGCCCGTAGCGGCCGCGCACGTGGCCCGCCAGGGAGAAGGAGCCGGAGCTCTGCAGAGACGCAAAATCCCGGGCGTACACCTGCGGCACGAGCGACAGCAGCTCCGCGAAGTCCGTGCTCGGCGCGTCGAAGGTGAGGTCCAGCTCGAGCGGCCCCTCCGGCCCGAGGCGCGCGACCTCTCCCGCCAGCCGGACGGCGAGCGCGTTCAGGCGCAGCTCGTTGTCCGAGAGGCGGACACGACCGGCCGCCTGCTCGACGTCGAAGTCCGCGTCGAGGGCGAGGGCCGTCTCGGAGAGGTAGGGGGTACCCGCGAAGCGGAGCGTGACCGCCTCGGCCCTCGTGCGCGTCTCCGCCGAGAGGGACGCCCGCGAGAAGTCGCCGGAGAGCCGGTGCTCGAGGCCCCGCATCCGCAGGAAGATCCCCGAGCGCGCGTCGTCGACGAGGACCTCGCCGTCCGTGAGCGTCAGCTCCCGCAGGGAGACGGCCACGCTCCGCCCCGCTTCCTCGACGTCACCGTCCGGCGACGCCTCGTCCTCGCCCTCCGGCGTGGATCGGGTCAGGCGGACGGTGGGGCCGTCCACCCGCACGGTCCGCACGACGAGCGGTCCGCCGCCACGGAGCGTGCGCCAGACGCTGGCGCCATCGAGCGCCACGTGCAGATCCCGCACCGTGGCGAGCGTGTCGGGCCCGGCCTCCCCGGTCCTGGCGACGGTCAGGGCCTCGAGCGAGAGCGACGGGTGCGGAAAGGACCGGAAAAGGCCGAGCCGCGCGCGCGTCCAGGAGACGTCGAGCTCGGTCGCCTCGGCGATGCCGGCCCGGACCCGGGCCTCGATCTCGTCGGCGAAGAGGACGGGGACGGCGAGGAGCGCGAGGAGCAGCGTGCCGACACCGGCACCGGCCGCGAGGAGGAGGCGTTTCCTGGACATGGCGGGTTGCTACCCCGACGCCACGGCGGAGGTCGTTCGAGCGCCTTGCCTCGCCGACGGCCCGTTCCGTACCGTGGTCCGCGGCACGATCCCGAGCGCCTCGGTACGCCGGCGGCCCGACCGTTGAGAGGTCAATGCAGTCTTCGACGCTCGTCGTCTCGAACCCGCCGCACGAGGACGTCGATCTCGAAAGCGCCGCCGAGCTCCTGGGCCTCGACGTCTTCGCCACCGGGCTCAAGTCCACCTTCCCGGCACCGGAGATCCTGGGCGCGGGAGGGCCGGACAGCGCCGTGCGTCTGGCGGTCGGCCTGCGGAAGACCGGGCTCCGGGTCACGGTGCTGCAGGGCGTGTCGCTGCTGGAGGTGCCGTGGCCGGACCCCGTCTCGTATCTGGCCTTCGACGACGAGTGCCTGCGCGTCGCGGTGCGGGACGAGGTGTGGGAGGTCCCCTACGCGACGTCCGTGCTCGGCGTGCTCTGCCAGACGCCCGCGAACTTCTCGATCGATCGGCGGATCGACCTCGCGCAGGCGATCGCGAGCGGGCTCGGATCGACGATCGCCGAGGCTCTCCAGTGGCGGAGCTTCATCGATCTCTATCTGCGGGAGGACGAATCGGTCCGGCGCGTGACCATCGTGCCCGAGATGTTCGGAAGCGAGCGGGGTGACGACATGGTCGGAGAGATCGAGCGGCGCTTTCGACGGCTGCGGCTGGATCGGCGACTCGCCGGGGTCTGGCCGAGGTCGCGCTTCGTCCGGGTCGACGACGACGACGAGGAGGAGCCCCCGGCGCACCCTTCGGCCCAGCGCAAGGGCTACTCCTTCGGTACGCAGCGGCTGGCCGAGCTGCTGGCGTCGATCTCCCCGGATCTGGAGATGCTCCCCCAGTACGAGCTCGGGTCGAGGGTCGCGTACGCCCTCGACCCCCCGCAAGCCGAGGACTGACCCGGCGGTCCCCGGCAGCGGGTCGCTTGCTGAGGCTTCGAGACCCGGGGCACTTTGGCACCCATGAGCGACCGGATTGACCACCTGAACGGCGCGCTCCGCGGCCGATACCGGATCGAGCGCGAGCTCGGCTCCGGGGGCATGGCCACCGTGTATCTCGCGCACGATCCCAAGCACGGTCGTCGCGTGGCGCTCAAGGTCCTGAACCCGAAGCTCGCGGCGGCGGTCGGCGCCCAGCGATTCCTGGAGGAGATCCGGACCACCGCCGGCCTTCGCCACCCGCACATCCTCCCGCTGCACGACTCGGGCGAGATCGACAACACGCTCTACTACGTCATGCCATGGGCGGAGGGTGAGTCGCTCCGAGATCGCCTCGATCGCCACCAGCAGCTCTCCGTCGACGAGGCGGTTCGGATCGGCGCCAGCCTCGCGGCGGCCCTGCGTCATGCGCACGGTCGTGGCGTCGTGCACCGGGACATCAAGCCCGAGAACGTCCTGATGGTGGACGGAGAGCCGCTCCTCGCCGACTTCGGGATCGCCCGCGCGGTCGACGAAGCCGACTCGGACCGGCTCACGGCGTACGGCATCGCGCTCGGCACCCCGCTGTACATGAGCCCCGAGCAGGCGGCGGGAGAGAAGGTCGACCACCGCTCGGACCTGTACTCGCTGGGGTGCGTGCTCTACGAGCTGCTCACCGGCCAGGCGCCCTTCGCGGGCTCGACCCGACAGGTCCTCATCGGCCGCCTGCTCACCGAAGAGCCGGACCCCCCGAGCCATCGGCGAGCCGGCGTCCCCGCGGAGCTCGAACGGACGGTGCTCCGGTGCCTGCAGAAGCTTCCGGCAGATCGGTTCGCGTCGGCCGCCGAGCTCCACGACGCGCTCGCCGGCCCTCGTCCGACGACGACTCGACGACGCGCACCGACCGGCGCCGTGGCGGCCGCCGCCATCGCCGTGCTGGCGGGCGTCGGCATCGTGGCCGCCGCCCTTCGCCCGAGAGCGGCCCCGGTCCCCGTCCGCACCGAGCGCCAGCTGACCTTCGAGGGCAACGTACAGGGGGCGGCGCTCTCGCCGGACGGCGCCTTCTTCAGCTACATCACCGCCGAGGACGGGATGCGCCGCCTCTTCGTCCGCGAGATCGACGGAGGTGCCGCCGTGGCGGTGGACTCGCTCGACGACATCCTGTGCTGCATGACGTGGTCGCCGGACGGGCGGCGGCTGGCGTATCGGCGGGGGCCCCGGAGCAGCGGCGCCACCGCGATCGTCCCCCGGCTGGGGGGAGAGCGGAGGGTCGTCCAGGGGGACATCGCGGTGGAGTGGTCTCCCTCGGGCGACAGGCTGCTCGGCTGGTGGCCGGCGGCCCGATGTGTCAGAGTGACGGAAGTGGCCTCCGGACGCATCGTCGACTCGATCCCGCTGGGCGACGCCCACAACTGGGTGGACGGCGTGGCGTGGTCCCCGGAAGGCACGCGTCTGGCCGTGGCGCTCCACGATTCGGTCGGCTACAGGATCCCGACGCTCGACCTCGACGGTGGCCTGATTGCCGACCTCGTGCGCGACACCGTCGCGGCGACGGGTCCGCGGTGGTCGGGGGATGGCCGTCGGCTCTACTTCCATCGCGACGACGCGATCTGGAGCGTGGCGGTCACCCGGGACGGACGGCCCGGAGGCGACCCGTCCGTCGTCCTCAGTGACGTGCCGGCGAGCGTGGTCAACCTCGTCGTCCCCTCGTTCCACATCACGGCTGACGGCAGTCGGATGGTGTACAACCGCTTCGCCGGTCACGCGAATCTGCTGCGCTTCGGCCCCCTGCTGGGGCCCGG
>CALJLC010000166.1 GCA_937982605.1 uncultured Gemmatimonadales bacterium
AGGCCCTGGAGCCGGGGTCCCCCGGCCACCTCGTCGACGAGGAGCACGAGGAGCCGACCGGCACGCGACGCGATACGGCCGCCGAGCAGGCGGCCGGCGAGCGCGAGGCGGACCCCGCCGCCGATCGTGCCCGCCACGACCTCCTTCGCCTGCGCGCCGATCGCCATGCGCACGGCCAGCTCGCGCGTGCGCTGGCTGACCGCGAAGGCCATGACGCCGTACACGCCGAGGAGCGCGAGGACGGTCGCCATGAGCGCGAGTCCGACGACGAAGATCGTGCGGAAGCGCGGCACGGCCACCGAGCGGGCGATGCGCTCCTCGAGGACCTCGACGTCACGCACGGGCGTCGTCGGCGCGACGCTCGCGACCGTCTGGCGGGCCAGATCGACCACGGCGGTGGGATCGCCCTGGACGCGGAAGAGCCACTGGTGTGCCCAGCGGCGGGACTGCGCGGCCGCGATGTAGAGCTTCGGCTCCGGCTCGGCGTCGTCGAGACCCATGTGCCGCACGTTGCCCACGACACCGACGATCGTCGTGGGGGGAGACGCCTCGTCGCCGGGCACCTCGGGGTCGGCGCGGTCCGAGAGCACGGTGCGGCCGAGCGCGGACTCGCCCGGATAGAAGCGGTCGACGAAGGCCTGGGTCACCACGCCGACGAGCGGCTCGCCCTCGCGCTCCGTGCCCGTGAAGCCCCTGCCCTCGAGCAGTGGGATCCGCAGGACGTCGAAGTAGCGCTCGTCGACCACCGAGATCATGACCGTGGCTTCTTCGGGCTCCTGGCCGGGCCGCTCGATCCAGTACGTCGTCGTCGAGCTCGATCCGGAGAGCGGCGTCTGGTTGGTGCGCGTGACCTGCGTGCCGGGGATCTCCCGGAAGCGGTCGGTGAGCTCCTGCGCGAAGCGCGCCTGGTCCTCCGGCTCCCGATACTCCGTCGTGTTCGGTGACACGCTGAGCTGGACGATGCCTTGGGTGCTGAAGCCGCGGTCCACGGTCCAGAGCTTCGTGAACGACGTGGCGAGCAGCGACGCGCCGACGAGGAGCACGAACGCGAGCGCCACCTCGGTGACGACGAGCCCGGAGCGGATGCGCTGGCCGATGCGCCCGCCGGCGAGCCCTCGGCTGTTGGCGTCCATCATCGCCTTGGGCGACGCGGCGGCGGCCTGCAGCGCGGGCATGATCCCGACGAGGAGCGCGGTCGCGGCGGTCACGACGAGGCCGAACGCCAGCACGGGGCCGTCGATGCCGATGGCGTCGGTGCGCGGCAGCGAGCTCGGCAGCACGCGCACGAGCGCGGGGAGCGTGAGCACGGCGAGCACGATCCCGCCGAGGCCGCCGAGGCCGGCCAGCACCGCGCTCTCAGTCAGCAGTGAACCGAGCAGCCGGCCGCGGCTGGCGCCGAGCGCGGCCTTCACGGCCAGCTCGCGCCTCCGGGCCAGACCGCCCACCGAGAGCATGTTGGCGATGTTCACGCACGCGATCGCCAGGACGAGGCCGACGGCGGCCAGCAGGAAGAGCAGCGTGGCGCGGACGTCGCCGACCATGTCGTCGAGGAGCCCTTCGGTGCGCGCGCCCATGTCCGCCTGCTCGTCCGGGTACAGCTCGCTCAGCCCCAGCTGCACGCGCACGAGGTCGGCCTGGACGCTCTCCTTCGTGGCGCCCGGCCGGAGTCGGCCGAGCACGGTGTACGACTGCGAGCCCCGGCCCTGCTCGTGGTCCTCTTCGCTGAGCGTCGTGAACGCCTCGGCGACGTCCCAGTCGGGCATGCGGAAGCCGGGCGGCATGACGCCGATGACGGTGTGCGGGATGCCGTCGAGCGTGACCGTCCGCCCGAGGATGCCGGGATCGCCGCCGAAGCGCTCCTGCCATGCGCCGTGCACGAGCACGAGCACCTTGTCGGCGCCCGGACGGTCCTCCTCGGGCGTCGGCAGGCGGCCGAGCATCGGTTCGACACCGAGCGCGCGCAGAAGCCCCGACGTCACCGCGAGGCCCCGCAGCAGCTCGGCGCCCTCGGCCCGCTGCATGACCCAGCGGGCGTTGGAGAAGATGCCCATCGACTCGAAGCCGGTCTCCGCCGACTCCCAGTCGAAGAAGGTCGGCACCGAGAGCGGGAAGCGGTTCGCGAAAGCCTGGAGCTGCGGGTTCGGGTGGGTCGCCCACTCGGGCCGCGTCTGCCACGCCAGCACGAGCCGTTCGGGCTCCGGCAGGTCGAGCGGGCGCAGCAGCACGCCGTTGACCACGCTGAAGACCGACGTCGTCGCGCCGACGGCGAGCGCCACCGTGGCGATGACCGTGATCGAGAAACCGAACCGCGTGCGCACGCTCCGGAGCGCGTGTCGCACGTCCCCTGCCCATCCCGTCGAACCCGCCATCTTCCTCCCCTCCCATTCGTGGGCCCGCGTGCCGCGGGCCTCCCTCACCCGTTCGAGCTCGCGCGGGCGCATCCGCACGCGCTGTCCTGCAAGCCCGGAGTGCGCGCGCCGCGCACTACCCAGACCTTTCGAGCGCATCGCCGCGAAGCGTTCGGTGAGATCGCCTTCGATCTCGTCGCGCACGCCGGCCGGAGCCAACAGCGCCAGGAGCGCCCGCGCGTAGGCGGGCAGCCGCCCGTCGCTCACGCCGCGACCCTCCGTTCCGCGCGCCCCGTCACCCTCACGCGGTCTCGAGCTCCTGCTCGACGCCGTCCCACATGTTCAGCAGCCGCTCGCGCGACTCCTTGAGCGCCTCGACCCCGGCGGGCTCGAGGCGGAAGTAGCGCCGCGGCTTGCCGCCCCGGCTCCGTCCGCCCCCGCCGTTGCCGTCCTCGGGCGACTCGAGGTCGGAGCGCACCATCCCCTTCGACTCGAGCCGGGTCAGCGTGATGTAGATGCTGCTGATCGCCGAGGAGCGCCCGGCGGTGCGGTCGAGCTCCTCCTGGATCGCCGCGCCGTACGCTTCGTCTCCGAGCCGCAGCACCGCGAGCAGCGCGAGCTGCTCGAACTCTCCCAGATGATCCTGCTTGCCCATGGCTGCTCCCTCGCTCGTGCGGGCCCCGTCCGGCGGCCGATCGGCTCGTCGGGCCGATCGCCCGTCCCGCAATCTTACAACATGAACTTTACATTGTAAATGCTCGGGTAGGACCCGGTCGAATTCGCGCGCCCTCGGCCCGCCCATGCGTTATGATCGAGCGATGAGCCCCCGCCGCCCCCGACCCGTCCGCGTCACCCGGGCCGCCACGATTCCCGATCGGGTCCGGCTGGCGCGCTACCGGCACGCGCCCGAGCTCGGAAGCCGCATTCTGTTCTTCTCGGGCGGCTCGGGGCTGCGCGGCCTGGCGCGGGAGCTCGTCCCGTACACGCACCATTCCCGGCACATCATCACGCCCTTCGACTCGGGCGGCTCGTCGGCGAAGCTGCGCCGCGCGTTCCGGATGCCGGCCGTAGGCGACCTGCGCAACCGGCTCATGGCGCTCGCCGACACCTCGGTGCTCGGCAACCCGCAGATCTACGACCTGTTCGCGTACCGCTTCCCGGAGGACACCTCGGCGGGGAAGCTCGTGCGGGCGCTCGACGCGATGGTTCGGGGCACCGATGCCCGGGTCCGCGAGATCCCCGAGCCGCTCCGCTCGATCGTGCAGCGTCACATCGGCTTCTTCCGCGACGCGATGCCGAAGTCGTTCGACCTCGGTGGCGCCAACGTCGGCAACCTGGTCCTGGCGGGCGGCTACCTGAACCAGGGCCGCCGCCTCGATTCGGTGCTGTACCTCTTCAGCCGGCTCGTCGAGGTACGCGGCATCGTGCGTCCGGTCGTCGACGCGAACCTGCACCTGGTCGCCGACCTCGCCGACGGTCGACGGGTGGTCGGTCAGCACAACCTCACGGGCAAGGAGGAGGCGCCGCTCGACAGCCCGGTCGAGCGCATCTGGCTCTCGCGGTCGGCGACGAAGCCCAAGGAGCACGTCCCCAGGATCGGCGAAGCGGTCGACGGGCTCATCCGGTCCGCGGACCTGATCTGCTACCCGGTCGGCAGCTTCTACACGAGCCTGATCGCGACCCTGCTGCCGGCGGGCGTCGCCGACGCGATCGCGGAGACCGACGTCCCGAAGGTGTACGTGCCCAACCCGTCACGCGATCCCGAGGAGGTCGGCCTCGACCTGGTCGGTAAGGTGCGCACGCTGCGGCGCTATCTGACCGCGGGCGCGACCCGGCGCAGCAGGGCGGCCCGCCTGCTCGATCTCGTGCTGCTCGACGCGAAGGGCGCGGGCGTGAAAGCGAAGACGCTCCGCGACGTCGAGGCGCTCGGCGTGGAGGTCGTCGACGTGCCGCTCGTGACGCCGGCGAGCGCCCCCTACCTCGACGACGAGCTGCTGGCCCAGGCGCTGCTCTCGCTCGCCTGAGGGTCCGGGCGCGTGACCGGGCGGTTCCGGAGCGGTGCCCGGAGCAGAGACCATGGCGCCGCGACCCGCCACGCCCCACGTTGTCCCCCTGACCAGCGTAGTACCGGCGGGCTGACGCCGTCGGTCCCGCGTCGATGCGGGACCGGGAGGGGCCGAGCCTCGGACGACACCCGTCCGGGCCCGGCCCCTTCGCGTTCGGCCGGCGGTGAACCGCGGGCCGATCTAGAATGTTTCTTCTAGTCGACGGCGAGGAGCATGTCCACGCGGTGCATGCCGGGTCCCCACCCGTCCGGCGTGCGGCGCACCTCGACCGCACCGAAGCGCGCGAAGAACGGGGCGGAGCGGTGGCTGGCCGCGATGTCGACGAACCGACCGGCAGGCTTCGAGGAGCCCGACCGGTCGAGGCGCGAGCGAGCCGACGCCATCACGCGGCGCATGATCGCCGAGCCCACGCCGACGCCCTGGACGGCGGGGTCGAGGAGGATCCAGTTGAGGCGCAAGCCGTCGTCCGCCCCGTCGCCGATCAGCCCGTACGCCCCCGCCACCTCTCCGCCGACGACGCACACCTCGTAGCCGTCCGGCGGGTCGGTCAGGAACGCCGCATACTCGGCGCGCTCCTCCGGTGCGAAGTACTCCGGGCTGTTGGCGTCGAAGAGCTCGAGGCAGCGCGCGCGGTGCGCGGGACCGAACGCCTCGAAGTGGATCTCGCGCGTGGTCGTCGTCACCCTACCGTCCTCCCGGCCTCCGGTAACGCACCGGCGGCGCCGGCTCGGGCTTGAACTGCACCGCCTCGGTCTCGAGGAGCCGGAGCGCCTCGGCCACCGCCGCCTCGAGCTGCGGGTCGCCTCCGGCCGCGACCGCCTTGGGCGTGTTCATGACCTCGATGTCGGGCGCGACCCCTTCGGCCTCGACCGCCCACTCGCCGTCGACGTCGAAGAAGCCGCCCCGCGGCGCCACGAAGCGGCCGCCGTCGATGAGCGGCGGGGTGTCCCAGGTGCCGACGAGGCCGCCCCAGGTCTTCGTGCCCACGAGCGGGCCCACCCCGCGGAAGCGGAAGAGGTACGGCATGAGGTCGCCGCCCGAGCCGGCGCGCTCGTTGATGATCATGACCTTCGGCCCGAAGAGGCCGGCCATCGGCTGCGTCCACGGCTTCTTGTCGCCGGCCTTGGAGTTGAAGTAGCCGGTGAGCTCGCGCGCCATGAGGTCGACGATGTAGTCGGCCGCCGAGCCGCCCCCGTTGTTGCGCTCGTCGATGACGGCGCCCTGACGGTCCTGCTGCGCGAAGTACATCCGGTTGAAGTAGCTGTAGCCGCCCTGTCCGGTGTTGGGCAGCCAGACGTAGGCGAGCCGGCCGTCGCTCATCTCGTCGACCTTGCGGCGGTTCTCCTCGACCCACGCCCAGCTGCGGAGCTGGCTCTCGCTTCCCACCGGCTCGACGAAGACGTCGCGACCGCCCTCGGCCGAGGGGCCGCCACTCACGGTGATGCGGATCGTCCGGCCGGCGCTGCCTTCGAGGAGCTCGAACGGATTCGTCGGCGCCCGGAGCGGGACGCCGTCGATCGCCACGAGGAAGTCGCCTTCCCTCACCCCGAGCCCGGGATGCGACAGCGGGCCGCGCAGATTCGGATTCCACGACTCGCCCGAGTAGATCCGGTCGATGCGGTAGAAGCCGTTCACCAACGACAGATCGGCGCCGAGCAGCCCCGTGCGCGGCTCGGTGAGCTCCGGGTAGTCCCCGCCGCGGACGTACGAGTGCCCGACGGCGATCTCGGCCGAGAGCATGTCGAGCAGGTGGTTGAAGTCCGAGCGGTGCTCGACGTCGGGCAGCCAGGCCGAGTACCAGTCCCAGACGTCGTCCCACGGCGCGCCGTGCTGGTTGTCGACGTAGAGGAAGTCCCGCATGAAGCGCCACCCGTCGCGGAGCATCTGCGCCCACTCGGCCTTCGGCTCGACGCGCACCCGCATGCCGTCGAAGTCGAGCCGTCCGTCCGAGCCGTTCGGCGGCGAGCCCGCGGTGTTCCAGACCGACCAGCTCGAGCCGGAGCGAACCAGGATCTTCTTCCGATCGTGCGACGTCGTCGCCGACGCGATGCCCGTCGCGAACTCGGTCGCCTCGCGGTCCTCGAGGCCGTAGCGGTGCAGCGTGGCGCCGGGCTGGTTCGGGAGGTTCTCCAGGACGAAGACGTGACCCTCGGGGCCTTCGACGAGGCCCGTGTAGTTCCGCAGCGGCAGCGCCGGCGCGGCGACGATGCGGTCGGAGATCCCGACCGGGTCGAAGTCGACCGGCGCGGCCTGGGCGGCGCCGGAGCCGCCTCCCGCGGCCTGGGCGCCACCCCCGGCAGCCCCACCCGCGTCGCCCGAGCCCGACCCTGCGGCCTCCATGCCTTCCTCGTCGCTGACCGGCACGAACGGGGAGATCGCGTCGGCGGAGAGCAGGGCCACGTAGAGCGCCCGGGTGATCGGCCGGTCGTACGACGTCATGTCGAGCCAGCCGGTGTTGAGCCCGTAGTCCGTCGAGGCGAGGAAGTAGAGGTAGTCGCCCCCGACGTCCCAGACGGGCGTGATGGCGTCGGCCATCCCGTCGGTGATCTGATGCGTCTCGCCCGTCCCCGTGTCGTGGACGACGATGGCCCGGAGCTGCGTGTCGAGCCGGCGCGCATACGCGATGTAGCGGGAGTCGGGAGACCAGACCGGGTTCATGCTCCGCTCGGGATGCGCGTACCGGTCGGTGTCGACGTGGCGTACCGCCCCGGACGCGACGTCGAGGACGAGCACCCGGTAGTCGGTGTCCGTGAAGGCGAGCTTGGAGCCGTCCGGCGCCCACGTCGGCACGAAATAGAACGTTGGCTCTGGAATGTTGATTCGGCGCGTGTTCTCGCCGTTCTGGTCCCCGATGACGAGCGCGTACTCGCCGTCGGCGTCGTTGAACCAGGCGATGTGCTCCCCGTCCGGCGACCACACCGCGTGGCGGTCCGCCACGCCCGGCGTGCGCGTCAGGTTGCGCCACGACCCGGCCTCGACGGGCACGCTGAAGAGGTCGCCGCGGTAGCCGAAGAGCGCCCGCTGGCCGGTCGGGGACAGCCGCGCGTCGTCGAGCTGGTTGGGCGGCACGTCCTCCCAGCGCGGCCGCGCCCACGTCTGGTCTCCCGCCGCGTGGATGTCGAGGCGGCGCGTGGCGCCGGTCGTCGGGTTCAGCTCGTGCAGCCACCCGCCCTGCTCGTAGACGACCACGCCGTGGCCGGCATCCAGGCTCATGACGTCGAAGTCGACGTGCCGCGTGAGCTGGCGCTCGGCGCCGGTCGCCGGATCGAAGGACCAGATGTTGCCCGCCCAGTCCCGCTCGGAGATGTAGAAGACCGTCCCGTCCATCCACGTCGGGTCGAGGTGGCGCTCGCCCTCCCACGGCGGCGTGCTCAGCTCGAGCGAGCCCGTCGAGACGACCCGCACCGGCTGCGCCTGTCCGCCCCGGTAGTTGCGCCACCCGGGATCCCAGAGCGCGATCTCCTGATAGGCGAGCATCGAGCCGTCGTCGCTCATCTCGCCCTGGTACGCCTGGTGCACCGGGAGCGCCTCGGGAAAGCCACCCGCCGGATCGACCGTCCAGAAGCGCCAGAGCCTCGTCGGCACCCCGTCGCGAGAGGAGCGGAAGAGGATGCGTCCGTCCGGGGTCCATCCCTGCGCGGCGTCCTCGCCCGGGTGCCAGGTGAGCCGGCGCGGCTGCCCGCCCGCGGCCTCCACGACGTAGACATCCGGGTTGCCGTCGTACTCGCCGGTGAAGGCGATGAGGCGGCCGTCCGGGCTGAACGTCGGGTCGGTCTCGGCGCCCTCGGCCGACGTGAGCCGCCGGGCCTGTCCGCCGGCCCGTCCCACGACCCAGATGTCGTTGGCGTGGACGAAGGCGATCTCGGTGGCGCTCACGGAAGGCTGACGGAGAAAGCGCGTCTGGGCGTCGGCGGGCGCGGGCGGAGCGGAGGCGGCGAAGCCGGCGGCCAGGAGGCCGGAGACGAGCAGCGAAGTCCTCATGGATCGTTCGGAACGAGGGAACGGGGCGGCGGACGCCGCTTCTGCGGGGCGGAGATCGTAGCGCGCATCCGGTCCCGCGGGAAAGCCGCGCGATTGACACCGGGCCGAAACGGGCCGCACTCTCCCGGCCCCGCGCCCCACGCCCCGACGAGGTACGAGCATGCGACGTCGATTCCCCCTCCTCCCGCTCGCGGCGGCGGTCGCCGCCACGGTCCTCGGCGCTCCGGAGCGCGCCGACGCGCAGTCGATGCAGGTGGCCGAGCCGTTCAAGGTCGGGACCTTCGAGGTCGACGGCACGCCGTTCGTCGGTGTGGTCCTGCGGGACGCCTACATCGTCGATCTGAACCGCGCCAACGCGGCGCTCGAGCGCAATCCGCGCTATCCGGCGATCCCGGCGCCCGCGGACATGATCGACCTGATCAGCCGCTACGACTACGGCATGAAGGCGCGGCTCTACGAGCTGGTGAACCATCTCGTGGAGAACGACATGATCACCGGCAGCCGCCCCGGCTACGTGTACGACCTGGACGACGTCACGACGCTCCCGCCGATCATGTATCCGGGCAAGATCCTGAACGCCGCCGTGAACTTCTACAGCCACGTCAACGAGACCGGATCCGAGGAAGAGCGGGCCGAGGCGCGGCGGCAGCGCCGCGAGAACCGGGGCGTGCCGTACCTCTTCCTGAAGCCGAGCCGGGGCGCCGTCGTCGGCAACGGTCAGCCGATCGTGCTGCCGTGGGGTCGTACCCAGATCGACTGGGAGGTCGAGCTCGGGGCCGTGATCGGACGGGCCGGCAAGTACATCTCCGCCAACGACGCCGAGGCCCACATCTTCGGCTACATGGTCACGATGGACATCTCGGACCGCGGCGGCCGGCCGCCGGGCGGCAATCCGCTCACGTCGGACTGGTTCGTCGGGAAGGGCCACGACACCTTCGCGCCGCAGGGTCCGTGGATCGTGCCCAAGGAGTTCTACGGCAACCCGATGGAGATCCTGCGCCAGTCGCTCGACGTCGGAAACGAGCGCATGCAGGAAGCCACCGCCGGCGACATGATCCACTCGCTCTGGGAGCTCGTGGAGTACGGCTCGTCGATCATCACGCTCTACCCCGGTGACGTGATCAACAACGGCACGTCGGGTGGCACGGGCATGGGCACCGCCGTGCGCGGAGAGCAGCGCTTCCTGCAGGCCGGGGAGGTGATCTCCGCGACGATCGAGGGGATCGGCACGCTCACGCATCCGGTGGTGAGCGAGCCCGAGCCGCGGGGGCTCACGGGCGCGAACCTCACGCCGGTGTGTCAGTACCGGGAGCGGTGCCGGTAGGCCCTACGCTCCGTCGCCCTCCATCACTTCGACCGGGAGGCCCGGGACCCGTCGGACGTCGGTCTCGTCCGACGGCCCGACCCGCACGCCGATCGTTGCGGTGCCGCGCGGTGGCCGCGACCCGCCGCCTCCGGCGCGCGCTCGCCCCTACATCCGAAAGCGGTAGCTCAGCTTGAGGAAGAGTCCGTCGGCCGTCGGCCGGACCTGGCGGAAGCCGAACGCGGAGCTGTCGCGGAATTGCCGCGTGTAGCCGAGGAAGAGCACGGTGCCCGGAGACGGCTCGTAGCCGAGCAGCCCCTCCACGCGAAAGTCGTGGGACGTCGACGCTTCGACGGCGTCGCAGTCCGCTCCATCGCACCTCCACACCTGCTCGCCGCTCTCCGGGTCGAGGAGCGCGCCGCGCTCCTGACTGGCGTACTCGCCGATCCCGCGCACGTACATGGCCCGGGTGAGCTGGTAGCGGGTCTGGATGCGGGGGATGGTGGCCGAGGAGTAACGGGAGCCGTCGCGGGCGCGGAAGATCGTCTCGTGGCGAACGCCGAGTCCCACCTCGACCTGGCCGCTCGGGACCAGCGTGACGCCGAGGTCGCCGCCCCAGCGCTCGCCGAGGTCGACCGGCGCGCCGCCCGAGAAGAGCGGCGTCTGCTCCCAGCCGCCGCCGACGGAAAGCTGGACGGAGCGCCACGTGTTGACCCAGCTCCGCACGCTGAGCGAGTGCAGGCCGGAGAAGCGGTTCTGCCCCGTGGCCGTCGGCAGGAGGGCGCTCGCGTCGGCCCCCGAGAAGAAGCCGTCGTAGTAGCCGGGGTCGAAGTCGTAGGAGCGCAGGCGGTAGTTGAAGAACGTCCCGACGTTGCCGCGGAAGAAGGCGCGCAGCCCGGCGCCGAGCTCGGTCTCCTGCGGGGCGCCGGCGGACCAGAAGTCGTCCCGCTCCCAGATCCCTTCGACGTCGAGCGACGGGCCCCAGCTCTCGACGAGCGCGCCGCGCTCGCCCCGGAAGGTGTAGCGCGTGCCGCCCCGGAGCTGCGACACGCCGGTGCGGCGGATGAAGCCGCTGCGGGCCGCGAAGCTCTCGCTCACGTCCTCGAAGGAGGCGTCCATGGAGAGCGTGCGGCTCGAGCGCCGGACCGAGGCGGTGAGGAGGGAGCCCCAGTCGGTGGCGATGCCGGCGCCGCCGTCCATGCTCCCGGCGGCAAGCATCTCGACCGTGTAGCGTCCGCCGAGGACGAGGCGGGCGTCCGCACCGGCCACGCGGTTGAAGTCGGCCCCGGGCTCGGTGCGGTCCGTGTAGACCATGCCGAGCGTCGACGAGCGGCCGACGTCTCCGCGGAAGCGGACGAGGTTCACGATCGGATTGGAGACGTCCGCGCCGGAGGAGCCGCCCAGCTCGTCGACGGCGCCGAGGTAGGCGACGTTGAACGATCCGACCTTGCCCGAGACCTTCGCGGCGCCGACCGGATTGACGATCGAGCGCGTGTAAACGAGGCGGCGCGGCATGTCGAAGACGTCGGTGCCCTCCAGGAAGAAGGGCCGCTGTTCGGGCAGGAAGAGGGCGAAGCGCTCGTTGACGGCGATCTGCCCGGCGTCGGCCTCCACCTGGCTGAAGTCCGGATTGATCGTCCCGTCGAGGATCAGGTTCGACGTGAGCCCGTAGGTGAGGTTCAGCCCCACCTCGCCCTCGGCGCCGTCGCGCTGGAGCCCTTCGACGCCCTCGACCTCGCTGCCCTGACGCGAGCCGACGACCGTCGGGTTGATCTCCAGGAAGAGGCCGGGGTCGAGGCCCTCCAGGCCGCGGATCTTGCCCGACTGCGCCAGGCGATTGGCCTGCTCGAGCGTGATCGGCGCCCACGACTGCTGATAGCCGGTGCGCCGAATCGTCCGCTGGATCTGCAGTCCCCAGTCCTGGACGGGACGGGCCGGGAAGCGGAGCGACTTCAGCGGGATCTTGAGCTCGGCGGTGTACCCCTCGGCGTCCACGGAGCCGTCGGACTCCCAGACGAAGTCGGGGCTCCAGTCGATCGGGTCGCCGAAGCCGCGGCCCCCGCCCTCGGTCCAGAGGCCGTCGCCCTGCACGCCGAGCGGGTTGACCATGAAGACGTACGCGCGGCGCTGGTCGTCGAAGGTGTCGAGGACCACCCGCACGAAATCGTCCGAGCGCTCGAAGCCGTCGCGAGGCGTGAGCGTGGCGCGCACGCCTCCGCTGCGGTCCCAGGCGCGGATGGCGAAGAAGAGCGCGTCGTCGGTGACGATCATGCGCACCTCGGTCTCCTCGGACGCCGGACCCTCGATCGGGTCGTACTGCGTGAAGCCGGTCAGGACCGCGGCGCGCGACCAGACCGCGTCGTCGAGCCGGCCGTCGATGTCGACGTCGGCCGAGCGGACGACCGGGGCCGGGATGTCGAGCTCCCGCTCGGAGCCGTCGAAGAGCGCGACGGCCGCCGGACGGGCCGAGGCCGTCCGGGCCGGATCGACGATCGGGGCGTCACTCTCCTGCACGGAGAGCTGGACGAGTGCAGCAAGGAGAAGTGCGCCGTGGGACATGGATGTCTATCTATTGTTCAAGAATTTCTGATCGAATGCTATACAAGAGACGCATGACGCGTCAAGAGTGTTGAGCGGGAGCTGCGAAGGACCGTCGCCCGATCGTTCGACGCGGCCCCGGCCAGTCACGCGGATCCACTCGACGGCGCCCTGCTCGCTCGAGGATCCGAAGCGCGATCCCCCCGAGCGCGCGAGGGACCGCAAGGCGCGTGCACAGGCGCACGCAGAAGCGCTGGATCGCCAAGTCGTTGTCCGACTTGGTGATACCTTCAGGCGCCGTGAGGCCCGGACCGCGCCGGGTCGAACCGGATGGACGGGAGGCGGTACGCTTTAGCTACCCTTCGTGCCGTCGCATCCGACCGGAGAGCCTCCGCGGCCCGCACTTCGGTTGGACGAAACCGGCCCAGGCTCAGCCGTCGGCCGTTTCCCCGATCGGCCCCTCGGCCTCGAAGACGACCCCGGTGTCGTCGCCCTCGACGCACCGCACGTAGTACTCGGCCAGGTCGGCGGCCCAGATACCCGGCATCGGCTCGAGCCCCGACGCGATCCGGCTCTCCGCCACGTGGCCCGGGCTCACCGCGTTGATCCGGTAGCGTCCGTCGAGGTCGAGCGCCGCCGCCTTCACGAAGCCCTCGACCCCGGCGCCGACCATCGCCACGGCGGTGGTGCCCCGGGCGGGACGCTGGGAGAGCGTCCCGGTCGTCAGCGTGAACGAGCCGCCCGGGGCCACGCGGCCGAGACCGGTCCGGACGAGGTTCACCTGCCCCATCATCTTGTTGGCGATGCTCTTGTCGAAGGCGCCGTCGTCGAGGCCGGCGAGCGCGCCGAAGACCGCGACCCCGGCGGTGCACACGACCGCGTCCATGGAGTCGACCGCGTCGTAGAGCGCCTCGAGCGAGGCGGCGCGCTCGAGGTCGACCCGCACGTCGCCTTCGCCGAAACCGCAGCGCACCACGTCGTGCCCGCGCGTCTCGAGGGCGTCGGCCACCGCGCGGCCGATCGTCCCGGTGCCCCCCACGATCACGACCTTCATGCCGTTCGCTCCGCTGTTATCGTCTTCGGAAGCCGGCTACCCCGCCCGCACCGCCCTGCTCCGGCCGCCCGACCCCGCGGACCGCGTCGCGCCCCGACGCGGAAGCCCACACACCGTCGCGTGCATGAACCGACCACCCCACCACGGACCCGACGGCCGCTTCCGCGCCCCCTGGCCGGAAGCCGCCGAGGACGGATCGATCCGCCGGCGGTTCGGGCGCGTAGCGAAGGAGTGGCTCTTCGGGTCGCACCCCCCGGATCCCGAGCCGGGCGCGCTGCCTCGTGCCGAGCCGCGCCTGGCCTGGCCGGGCGACGGGGCGTCCTACGTGCGGATCACCTGGGTCGGCCACGCGACCTTCCTGATCCAGCTCCCTGGGCTCAACCTCCTGACCGACCCGATCTGGTCGGACCGGCCCTCTCCGGTGCCCTTCGGGACGCGCACGCGCTTCGTGCCCGCGGTGCCGGCGCTCGAAGCGCTCCCGCCGATCCACGGCGTGCTGCTCTCGCACGACCACTACGACCACCTCGACCGATCGACCGTGCTGGCGCTCCATCGGCGCTTCGGCCCGGATCTGCGCTGGTACGCCCCGCTCGGCTTCGATCGATGGCTCGGCGGGCTCGGGATCGTGAACGCCGCGGCGCTCGACTGGTGGGAGGAGGCGCCCGCGCCCGGCGGCCGCTTCACGCTGACCGCCACGCCCGCCCGGCACTGGTGCCGCCGCGCGCCGTGGGATACGAACCGCCGGCTCTGGAGCGGGTGGGCGATCACCCCGGCGCGGCCCGGAGCCGCGGGGCCGCGGATCTACTTCACCGGAGATACCGCCTACGTCCCGATCTTCGAGGAGATCGGCAGGCGGCTCGGACCCTTCGACGCCTCGATGATCCCGATCGGCGCGTACGAGCCGCGCTGGTTCATGAAGGCGTCGCACGTGAACCCGGAGGAGGCCGTGCGCATCTGGCGCGAGCTCGGCGGCTCGGGCGCCTTCGTGCCGATGCACTGGGGCACCTTCCGGCTCACCTTCGAGGACCCGCTGGAGCCGCCCGAGCGGCTACGGGCGGCCTGGAGCGAGCAGGGTCTCCCCGCGGACGCGCTCGAGGTGCTGCGCCACGGGGAGACCCTGGTGCTGGGGGGCTGACGGCTCGGCGGCCTCGCCCGGCCGTGCCCGCGACCGGACTCCCCGCGGTCTCGGCCGGTCAGTTGCCTCCCGAACCTCCGGATCCGCCCACGACGCTGGCCCGGTAGTCGAGCGGCGGATCGCGATCCCCGAGCAGCGGCTCGTAGACGAAGTCCGGACCGCGCCGATCGAGGAACTCCTCGCGCGCCGACTCGAGCAGCGCGGGCTGCGTGATCAGGTCGTACATCGTGAAGGCGAGGGTCTTGGCGGCGTTGATCATCCCCTTGTTGCCGATGTCGGTGCCGCCCGCCGCCACCGCCTGCCACGAGTGCGCCGACGTGCCGGGCACCCAGGTGGCGGTGCCCAGCCCGGCGGTCGGGACGACCCAGCTCACGTCGCCGACGTCCGTGGAGCCGCCCGAGCCGCGCTCCTGGACGTAGAACTCCTCCACCTCCTGAGCCCGGGAGATCGGGGGTACACCGGCCGGGAACGTCGACTGGATCATTTCGGCAAAGCGCCGCTCCTCGGCCGTGTACTCCACGCCGCCGACGCGGACGAGGTTGTCGTACATCGTGCGGCCGAGCGTCTCGTTGACGAGCACGTTGTAGATGCCGTGGATGACCTCGTACTCCATCGTGGTCTCGGTGCCCATCGCGGCCCCCTCGGCGGCCTTCACAACCCACTCGAACATCCGCCGCGACTCCTCGGGCTCCGGGTGCCGGACGTAGATGTACGACTCGGCGAAGTCCGGGATCACGTTCGGCGCCGAGCCCCCGGAGGTCACGACGTAGTGGATGCGGCTCTCCGGCGTCACGTGCTCCCGCATCATGTTGACCATGTTGTGGAACGCCTCGACCCCGTCGAGCGCGGAGCGACCCCGCCACGGAGCGCCCGCCGCGTGCGCCGAGACGCCGTGGAAGCGGAACATCCCCGACTTGTTGGCCAGCGAGCCCGTCGCGCTCGCGCTGTTCTGGGAGCTGGCGTGCCAGTGCAGCATCGCGTCGACGTCGTTCATGAGGCCGGCGCGCACCATGTAGACCTTGCCCGCCCCCCCCTCCTCGGCCGGCGTGCCGTAGAAGCGGATCGTCGCGTTCGTGCCGGTGCGCTCGAGCCAGTCCTTCACGGCCAGGGCGGCGGCCACGGAGCCGGTCCCGAAGAGGTGATGGCCGCACGCGTGCCCGGCGATCTTGCCCGGCACCGGATCGCGCTCAGCCGAGCGGCTCTGGTTGATGCCGGGGAGCGCGTCGTACTCGCCCATGATGCCGATGACCGGGCCGCCGCCGCCCCACGAGGCGACGAAGGCCGTCGGCATCCCGGCCACCCCCGAGGCGATCTCGAAGCCGGCGGCGCGCAGGTGCGCCTGGAGCAGCTCGGTCGACTGCGTCTCCATGTAGCCGACCTCCGCGAGCTCCCAGATCTCCTGCGCGGTCTCGGCGAAGGCGTCGGCGTTGGCGTCGATGTACGCCGCCATCTGGCTCTTCACGTCCTGCGCGCGGGCGGGCGCGGCGGCGACGAGCAGTGCGATCGCGGCGGTCAACGCGTGGTTCCTGGACATCTCGTTCTCTCCTGAGGCGACGGCGGGCGGAGACGGTAGACCGGGCGCACGCGGGGGACAAGCCGACGGCGGGACCGCCCCCGACGGGAGGCGAGCGCGGAGGTCGCCTCTCGAGCGGAGCCGACCCCCGCCCCGCTCCGCCTCAGAAGGAGAACGACGCGGTGACGCCGAAGACCTCGTCGTCGGGGACCCAGCCGACGAAGGCGTCGTCGAGCCTGCGCTGGACGATCACGATCGGGCTGAGGGTCACCGGACCGGCCGGGATCCCGAGCGCGGCGCTCAGCGCGCCGTACGAGACACCGGTCTGGTCCGTGTAGTACTCGACGTTGTAGTCGACCTCCGCGCCGAGGTCGAGCGAGAGCCCGCTGGCCCCGAGCGGCACACCGTGCGCCACCGAGAGGGTGACGTGGGTGCCGTCCCCGAGATCGAAGTCGTGCGCCACGTAGAGCGTGGGACTCAGGAGCGTGCCGAGCACCACGCCGGCGTACAGCTCCTGGGTGCCCTGCCAGCCGCCGAACGCCTCGCCGTAGTCGAAGTTGTACAGCGCGGCGCCCACGAAGAGGCCGAACAGCGGGGTGAGCTGGCCGTACCAGTCGGCGTACAGGTCGGCCTCGCTGATGCGGCTGGCGTCGAGGTCGTAGGTCGTGAAGCCGTAGACGGTGACCGAACCGAGACCGGCAGAAAGCTGGACCTGCTGTACCTCCCCGGCCGCGAAGGGCACACCCGCCCAGTAGTACTTCGAGCGGAATGGGAGCTCGACGGAGATCGGAACCGGGCTCTGAGCGCGGACCTCCGAAGGGAGGACGACCAGGCCGGGCAGGGTGACCGCGGGCGCCGTGATCGCCGCGAGCGTGAGGAGGGGGCCGAGAGCGCGTCGCATGGAAGGCTCCGTGCTGGAGGATCGACATGCCGGCGGGGCGCCGGTCTGAGAACAGAGGCGACGTTCGGTCGGGGAACGGACCAACAGCCTCGAGGCTCGTCGCCCGACCCGGGGCTCGCGAAGCACCGCGCTCGCCCTCCGCCGGACCACCCGGCCCCCCGCGTGGCTCCCGGCCCGGCGCGGCCCACGGCCTCCGGACGCATCGCGTCGGAGGGATCCGGCGTCAGCCGCCGGAGGCGCCGTCCGGGAGCTGGAGGCGATCGACGAGCGCCTGGAAGCGCGGATCGTCGCGCATCGGGTCGAAGATCGGATCGATGCTGAGGTAGGGAGCGTTGGCGTCTCCCTCGTCCACGGCCAGCGTCAGCCAGCGCACCGCGTCGTCGTACATCCCCGCGCGCGTGTAGAGCGTGCCGATCTGCCAGACCGAGACGTCGCGGACGCCGTCGCCGTTCGCGTCGACGTCACGCTCGTACCGGTCGACGAAGAGCTCGGCGACCGAGCGGAGCGCCGCCTCGTACCCGCCGGACGCGTACCCGGCGTCGAGCGCCGCGAGCGCCTCGAGGTCGTCGCCGGCGCGGTAGGAGTCGCGCCAGCTCTCGATGGCCAGCGAATCCCGACCCTGGAGGTGATAGGTGGTGCGCAGCGTCGAGAGCAGCATCGGCGAGTCCGAGTCGAACGTGCGCGCCCGCGTCATCGCCGCCTCCGCGTCGTCGTAGCGGTGCAGCGCGTTTAGGACCTGCCCGTAGAGACCCTGCACGAGCGGATCGTCCGGGGCCTCGCGGGCCGCCCGGGCCGCCTCGCGCTCGCCCTCCTCGTCCTTGCCGAGATAGAGGAGCAGCAGCGCGTAGTAGACCCGCATCCGGGAGTCGCTCGGCCGAGCCTCCAGCACGTCGAGAAAGGCCTCCTCGGCTTCGGTCCACCGCCCCTGCTGCCACTCGAACCAGGTGTTCTCCAGCGCGCGCTCGCCCGCATCCAGCCCGTAGACGGGCGCCATCGCGATGATCGAGTCCCGCCGCACGCGGGCGACGTCCGCCGGGACGTAGCCCTGCTGGACCCGCAGCGCCCACACGTCGACCAGCCCGCGCCACGCCACCGCCGACATCGAATCCCGCTGGGCCGCTCGGGCGTAGAGCCGCTCGGCCTCGTCGATGCCCTCCCGCGTGAGCTTGAAGCTCTCGTAGCGGGCCTGCAGGAGGAGCTCGTACAGCACCGGGTCGACGTCGGCCGCGGCGCGCAGCGTCTCTACCACCTCGGGGGAGAGCTCCGCGCCCGTCTCCTCGGCGAGCGCCAGCGTGATCTGGTGGAGGAGCTCGACGACGTCGACCTGCGCGCCGGCGAAGGCGTCGGACCAGACCTGGTCCTCGGTGGCCCCGTCGATGAGCCGGATCTCGACGAGCACCCGGGGCC
>CALJLC010000167.1 GCA_937982605.1 uncultured Gemmatimonadales bacterium
CCGGCTCTTCGCGACGCTCCGCCCCGAGGTGGTCGTCGTGACGGGCGGCTACGCCGGCGCGGCCGCGGGGATCGCCGCGGGGCTCATGGGAGTGTCGCTCGTCCTGCAGGAGCAGAACTCCTATCCGGGCGCGGTCACGAAGCTCCTGACCCGCTTCGCGCGCCGCGTGCACGTGGCGTATCCCGAGGCGATCGGTCGCCTGCCCGTCGGTGCCGGGCTCTGCGTCGTCTCGGGCAACCCCGTGCGGCCGAAGTCGAGCGCCGATCGAGACGAGGCGCGGCGCGCCTTCGGCGTCCCGGAGGACGCGACGCTCACCTTCGTGACCGGGGGCAGCCAGGGTTCGCTCGCGCTGAACCGCGGGCTTACGGCCTACGTGGAGGGCGTTACGCGGGGTGAGCTGAGGCGACCGGCGCTGCTGCACCTGCTCTGGGCGACGGGCCGGAAGCACTTCGACGGCGTGCACGCCGCGCTCGCGGCCGCGCACGCTCCGGCCTGGGTGCACGTGCTGCCGTACGTCGACGACATGCCGCTGGCGCTCGCCGCCGCCGACTTCGCGCTCAGCCGCGCCGGCGCCATGACGATCGCGGAGTTCCTCAACGAAGGCCTGCCGGCGATCCTCGTGCCGCTCCCGACGTCGGCCGAGGACCACCAGTCGTACAACGCCCGCGACCTCGCCGCCGCCGGAGCGGCCCGGCACCTGCCCGAGGCGGAGATGACGCCGGCCCGTCTGGCACGGGAGCTCGACTCCATGGCGTCCGACCCGGAGTCGCTCGCGCGGATGCGGCGGGCCGCCCGGGCGCGCGCTCGTCCCGACGCCACGCGGGAGATCGCGCGGGACGTGGCGACGTTCCTGCCGCCGATCCGGAGGGCCGCATGAACGGGAGCGTCGACCTGCGCGCGCTCGCGGCCGAGCGCCCGGTCCACTTCATGGGCGTGGGCGGTGCCGGCATGTACCCGCTGGCCGAGCTGCTGCTGCGCAGCGGCGGTCGGGTGAGCGGCTGCGACGTCAAGGAGAGCCCGGCGCTCCGCGATCTCGCCGCGCTGGGTGGTGCGGTGTCGGTCGGTCACGACCCGGGCCACGTGGCCGACGCCGCCGCGCTCGTCGTCACCGCCGCCGTCCCGAAGGACCACCCCGAGATCGCCGCGGCGCGGCAGGCCGGAATCCCCGTGCTCAAGCGCGCGCAGGCGCTGGGCGCCTGGGTCTCCCGTGGCACGGTCGTCGGCATCGCCGGCACGCACGGCAAGACCACCACGACGGCCATGGCCACCGAGGTGCTCGCCGCCGCGGGGATGGACCCGACGGGGCTGGTCGGGGGCCACGTGGTCGGATGGAGCGGGAACCTGCGCTTCGGCTCCTCGGAGCTCTTCGTCGTCGAGGCCGACGAGTACGACCGCTCCTTCCTCACGCTCTCTCCGAACGTGGCCGTCGTCACCAACCTGGAGGCGGACCACCTCGACATCTACGGGGATCTCGAGGGTGTGCGCCGGAGCTTCCTCGACTTCCTCGCGGGGGTGCGGGGCGGGGGGCGCGTGATCGTCTGCGCGGACGATCCCGGTGCGTCGGCGCTCCTTCCGGCGATGGGCCCCTCGGCCACGACGTACGGGACCGCCGCCGGCTCGATGCTGCGCGCGACGGATCTCGTCATCGAGGACGGCGTGACCCGTGCGAACGTGTGGGAGGAGGGGAGGCCCGTCGGTACGCTGAGCCTCACCCTCGGCGGACGGCACAACCTCCTGAACGCGCTGGGCGCGGCGGCGGCCGCGCGGGCGCTCGGCGCACGGTGGGACGCGATCCTGCCCGCGCTGGCGAGCTTCGCCGGCGTGGGGCGTCGCTTCGAGCGGGTGGGAGAGGTCGACGGCGTGCTCGTCATCGACGATTACGCGCACCACCCGACCGAGCTGGCCGCCGCCCTGCGCGCCACCCGGGCGCTCTACCCGGACCGACGCGTGGTCGCGGTCTTCCAGCCCCACCTCTTCTCCCGCACGAGGGACTTCGCGCGCGAGTTCGGCGAGGCGCTGTCGCTGGCCGACTCGCTGGTCGTGACCGACGTCTTCCCCGCCCGCGAGGAGCCCATCCCCGGCGTGACGGGCCAGACGATCGTCGATGCGGCGACCGCGGCCGGCGCCCGGGACGTGACGTACGTGGCGGCGCTCGACCGCGTGGCCGCCGAGACCCGCGCGCTCGCGCGCGAAGGGGACGTCGTTCTCACCCTCGGCGCGGGCTCCATCGAGCGCGTCGGCGCGGAGCTCGTGCAGGCGCTCCAGGAGGCGGTGCATGCGTAGCGAGCTCCGCATTCTCCTCGGTACGCTGGCCCTGGCGCCGATCGCGGCCTTCGGTCCCCGGCTCGTCGACCAGATGTCGACGATGCAGACGTTCCGCATCTCCGAGGTCGACGTGGCGGGTACGCGCTACCTGACCCGGGACTCGGTGGTCGCGCGCCTGGCGCTCGGCCCCTTCGCCTCGGTGTGGGGCGACCGGACCGCCTGGGTCGAGCGCCTCGAGGATCATCCCCTGGTGCGGGACGCCGAGGTGCACCGGCGCCTCCCGAACGGCCTGCGGGTCGAGATCGAGGAGCGAACGCCCGTGGCGCTCGCGGCCGCGCCGACGCTCGAGCCGGTCGACGTCGAGGGGATGCGACTCCCCATCGATCCGACGCGCTACCCGCTCGACCTCCCGATCATCTCCGCTCTGCGCATGCCGCCTCCGGACGCGGCCGTCTTCCCGTCGGAGGTGCGGGCGCTGGCCTCGGAGATGGGACACCTCGAGACGCTCGACGCGGAGCTGGCGCGCCGCGTGTCGACGATCCGCAGGGCGTCCGACGGGTCGATCGTGCTGCGACTCGTCGCCCCTGCCACCGAGCTGGTGCTGCCCTCGCGCGTGGCGCTCGACCGGCTCCGCGAAGGTCAGGCCGCCCTCTCGCACGCCATCTCGCTCGACCCCGGCCGCGTGCCTTCGGTCGTGGACCTCCGCTTCGCGGGCCAGGTCGTGGTCCGCCGTGACGGCCGGGAGTAGCCCCATGCGATCCAATCTCATCGCCGGACTCGACATCGGAACCGCGAACACGTGCGCCGTGATCGGGGAGCTCTCGGGTGACGAGCGCCGTCCGGGGCTCACGATCCTCGGCGTCGGACAGGCGCCCACGGGCGGCCTGCGCGGGGACATGGTCACCAACATCGACGAGATGACCGAGTCGGTCCGCGCGGCCATGAGCGAAGCCGAGCTCATGGCGGGCGCGAGCGTCGATCGCGTGTACGCCGGGATCGGTGGAAACCACGTGCGTGCCACGTCCTCGATGGGGGTGGTCGCCATCTCCGAGGACGAGGTCACCGCGGACGACGTCGAGCGAGTGCACATCGTGGCCCGGGCGGTGGCGCTGCCTCCGGACCGCGAGATGGTGCACGCGATCCCGCAGGAGTACCGCGTCGACCACCAGCACGGCATCAAGGACCCCCTCGGGATGTCGGGCGTCCGGCTCGAGTCGGAGGTCTTCCTCGTCACCTGCGAGATCACCTCCTCGGCCAACATCACGAAGGCGGTGAACCGGGCCGGCTACCGGGTGCAGGAGCTCGTCCTGGAGCCGCTCGCGGCCGCGCGCGCCGTCCTCACGGAGGACGAGAAGGAGGTCGGCGTCGCCATGGTCGAGATCGGCGCGTCGACGACGGACGTGGCCGCCTACTACGAGGGCAAGATCCACCACGTGGCGATCCTGCCCTTCGGCGGCGCCACGCTCACCGCGGACCTCATGCGCGGCCTCGCCGTCCCCTACCGGGAGGCGCGGCTCGCCAAGGAGCGTCACGCGCACGCCTTCGCGCAGATGGTCGACCCCCGCGAGACGGTCGACCTGCCGGGCCCGGCGCCCGGACAGCTCCGCTCCGTCGCGTGCGAGCTCATCGCGCACATCGTCGAGCAGCGCCTCGACGAGATGTTCGGGATCGTCCAGGGCGAGCTCCAGGACCACGGCGTCCTCGACAAGCTCGGCGCCGGCATCGTCCTCACGGGCGGGAGCGCCGCGATCCCGGGGATCGTCGAGCTCGCGCAGCAGATCTTCGCCTCTCCCGTGCGCCTCGGCGTGCCCGCGGAGGGGCTCGGCGGCCTCGCGGACACCGTCCGCCGGCCGCGCTTCGCGGTCGGGGCCGGGCTCGCGCTCTGGGGCGCCGACCGTTTCGCCGAGACCGGACGCGGTGCGTCCACTCGTACGTCGGGCCTCGTGACCAAGCTGGGCACGTGGCTCAAGGAATTCTTCTAGAAGCGTCCAATCACCGAATCTCCGCCAGGGAGGAGACCATGATGATCTTCGAATTCGAGGAGACGCCGATCGCGAACGCCCGCATGAAGGTCGTGGGCGTCGGCGGGGCGGGCGGTAACGCCGTCAATCGCATGATCGACGAGGAGCTGGAGGGCGTCGAGTTCATCTCGATGAACACCGACGGGCAGGCCCTCAAGAGCTCGCAGGCGCAGGTCACGCTGCAGATCGGCAAGAAGCTCACGCGAGGCCTGGGTGCCGGCGCGCGGCCGGAGGTGGGGCGCCAGGCGCTCGCCGAGAGCGAGGAAGAGGTCCGTCGCGCGCTCGAGGGCGCGGATCTGGTCTTCGTGACCGCCGGCATGGGTGGCGGCACGGGCACCGGCGCCGCTCCGATGGTGGCGCAGATCGCGAGGGACATGGGTGCCCTCACGATCGGCGTCGTCACGAAGCCGTTCTCCTTCGAGGGCAAGAAGCGCGAGAAGCAGGCGATGCAGGGGCTCGCGGAGCTCCGTCGTGCGGTCGACACGATGATCCTCGTGCCGAACGACCGGCTCCTCTCCGTCGTGCCGAAGGGCACGTCCTTCAAGGACGCCCTCAAGAAGGCCGACGAGGTGCTGCTGCACGCCACGCAGGGCATCTCCGACCTGATCCGGGTCACCGGCGAGATCAACGTGGATTTCGCCGACGTGCGCACGGTGATGGCGGCGCGCGGACCCGCGCTCATGGGCACGGGCTTCGGCGAGGGCGACAACCGGGCCCAGGAGGCCGCGCAGGAGGCGATCTCGTCGCCGCTGCTCGACGACGTCTCGATCTCCGGTGCGCGCGGCGTGCTCATCAACATCACCGGCGGCATGGATCTCGCCATCGACGAGGTCATGACGATCTCCTCGCTCATTCAGGAGGAGGCGGGTGACGAGGCCGAGATCATCTTCGGCGCCGTGCACGATCCGGAGCTCGACGGCCAGATCCGCGTGACGGTCATCGCGACCGGCTTCGATCAGGAGCTCGACGAGAAGGTGATTCCGGCGGACTTCCGGCGCGGCCGTCCCCCGGCCCAGCGCCCCGTGGAGGCGATCCCGCAGCTGTCGGAGCAGAGGATCTCGGAGCCCCGGGTCGCCTACGGCGGCGGCGGCTCGGCCCCGACCGGCTCGACGCAGCCGCTGCGGCCGGCACCGGCCCCGAGGAACCCGGTTCGGCCGATCATGTCCGAGGAGCCCGTCGATCAGCCGGTGCTCCAGCCGCCGCCCGTCCGCACCCCCCAGGTCGAGCAGGCCGAGGTCCGGTTCGCGGCCACCGGAGGCGGTGCGCCGGAGCCGGTGCTGCCGCTGACGCGCTTCCCGGAGCGCACGATCTCGAGGGACCAGATCGAGGGGCTCGACATCCCGACGTTCATCCGGCGCCAGATGGACTGATCCGCCACACCGCGTGATGCGCCCCTGTCCCCCACTTCCCTGGACGGGCTCTTCGGAGTCCCGGGGGGCGGGGGTGCGCACGATCGTCTGTTTCGGCGCGACCGGACTGCGTACTTTTCTCGTATGTGCACGAGGGCGTGGAAGATGCAGCTGAAGCGCACCCTGGCCGTCGCCTTCGCGGTGGCCACGACGGCGTCGTGTACCCGTGAAGTGCCGGAAGTGGGCGTGCTCGACGCGATCGAGGTCCCTCCGGCCGAGCGGGTGGAGACCTTCTCGCTGGGCCGCGGTGAGACGGTCGGCGCCGTTCTGTGGGACGTCCTCGTCGCCAACGAGCAGGCCGAGCTCCTCCTCGCCTTCCAGGAGCACGCGAGCCCCCGGCGGCTCCGGCAGGGAACCGAGATCACGCTGCGCTACCTCCGCGACGACGCCGAGGTCCGGGGCATCGACGTGGCGATCAGCCCGGATCAGACCGTCCGCATGGACCGCGACCTGCTCGGCTGGCGGTCGCACCTCATCGAGACGCCCGTCTACGTCGACACGCTCTTCGCCAGCGGAGAGATCGAGTCGGTCTTCTGGAGCGCGGTGGTGGACAACCCGGTGCTGCAGGGCCTCACCTTCGAGGACCGGAACCGGCTGATCGACCATCTCGACCGGGTCTTCCAGTGGCAGATGGACTTCTCGCGGCAGATCCGGGTGGGCGACACCTATCGCTTCGCCTTCGAGCGCGAGGTCCGGCCGGACGGCTCGATGCGTGCCGGTCGCCTCCTCGCCGCCGAGTTCGTCAACAGCGGAACGCCGTACCACGCGGTCTACTTCGACCCGAACGGGGACGGAGACGGCTCGTACTTCGATCTCGAGGGCGCCTCCGTGCGGCGTGCCTTCCTGCTCAAGCCGCTCTCGTACCGGCGCATCTCCGGACGGTACTCCTCCGCGCGGCGGCACCCGATCCTGAACACGATCCGGGCGCACCGCGGGGTCGACTACGCCGCGGACGCGGGGACGCCGATCATGGCGACCTCGGACGGGGTCGTGATCCATCGCGGACCGAAGGGGAGCTTCGGAAACACCGTGGAGATCCGGCACCCGAACGGCTTCGTGACGCGATACGCGCACCTGCGGTCCTTCCGCTCGGGGCTCGTCGTCGGCTCGCGCGTGAAACAGAGTGACGTGATCGGCTACGTCGGCATGACCGGGCTCGCCAACGGGCCGCACCTCCACTACGAGATGATGCGGGGCGGGCGGCACATGGACCCGCTCTCCGTCGACCTGCCGGCGGGCGATCCGGTCCCGAGCGACGACTGGGCACGCTGGCGGGCGGAGATGACCTCCCGCGTGGCACTCCTGGAGACGATCCCCCGGCCGGGGCCCGTGCGCACCTTCGCGGCCGCGCAGGCTCAGGAGGCGGAGCTCGCCCAGCCCGCCGGAGGGTCGCAGAAGTAAGTCGTGACGGGCCACTAGTCTTGCGTACGGCCGTCGGGAGCGGGTGATGCGCCCGCTCCTCTTCCTCCTCCCCGCCGCGGCGCTCACCGCCTACACCTTCTGGGTGTACCTGCGTGTCGAGCTGCCCGTCCCGGTGGCCCGCCGGCTTGCGGTCGTCCGCGCCCTGGTGCTCGCGCTCGTGTTGCTGCTCCTCTTCGACCCGAGCGTCCCTCGTCTGGGCGCGGGTGCGTCTCCCACGCGCTGGGCGCTCCTCGATGCCTCGGCCAGCATGACCGCGACCCCCGACGAGGGGGACCCGGCGTGGCCGGCCGCCGTGGCCCGGGCCACCGCGCTCGAGGCCGAGGGGTGGCGCGTGGTGCGTTTCGGGGCGTCGGGTCTCGAACCGGGCCTCCCCGCCGAAGGGGGCGTGCCCGACGGTGGCTCGTCCCGCCTTCTGCCCGCGCTCCAGGCCGCCGCGGAGGCGGGTGCGCGGGACGTCCGGGTGCTCTCCGACCTCCGCTTCGAGGACGCGGTCGCGCTCCGCGCGGCATCGGAGAGCCTGCCGCTCCGGCTCACCTTCGAGTCCTTCGGAGGGGACACCCGGAACGCCGGAATCGGCTCGTTCGACGTCCCCGACGTCGCGCGGCCCGATCAGCCCGCCGTCGCTTCGCTCGAGCTGTTCGGAGGCACGCCCGGGGACTCGATGGAGGTCGTCGTCTCCGAGGAGGAGCGGGAGGTCGCCCGGACCAGGGTCGCCGCGCCGTCGCCCGGGCTGCGCACGGCGATCCGGGTCGAGCTCCCGGCTCCGGCGGCGAGCGGCCGGGTCCGGTACACCGCGACCGTGGTGGGCGCCGACGGCTTCGCGGACGATGACCGCGCCGTGGCGTACGCCAACGTCGGCTTCCGGGAGGGGGGGCTCACGCTGGTGTCGTTCCGCCCGGACTGGGAGCCCCGCTATCTGATGCCGGTGATGGCGGAGGTGACCGGGCTCCCGGCCACGGGCTACCTGCGCGCCGGGCCCGACCGCTGGGTCGTCTCGGGGCGGGCCGCGGACCGGGCCGACCCGGTCGACTCGGCGACCGTGCGCCGGGCCGCCGGCGAGGCGACGCTCCTCGTCGTCCATGGCCTCGGCGCGGACGCGGAGGCGTGGATCGACCCGATCGTCACCGGTGCGGGCCCCCGTCTCGTGCTCCCGGCGGACGCCGCCGGCGCCGCGAGGGCCGGGCTCGCCGTCGGGCGGCCGCAGCCCGGAGAGTGGTACGCCTCACCGGACGTCCCGACGTCGGCCGTGGCCGGGGCGCTCGCCGGGATCGAGCTGCAGGGGCTGCCGCCGCTCGGCGTCGTGATGGTGGCCGAGGAGCCGAACCCCCAGCCGGTGCTCCAGCTGCAGCTCCGTGGCGCCGGTGCGCCGGTGAACGGCTTCCACCTCCTGGACGGCCCGGAGGGGAGGCGCGTCTTCGCGCTCGCCTCCGGTACCTGGCGCTGGAGCGCGCGCGACGGCGGACGGCCGGCGTATCGCGGCCTCTGGTCGGGGCTGGCCGGATGGCTGCTGGCGGGTCGACAGGCGGTCGCGGGAGAGCCGAGGCCGATCGAGTCCGTCGTGCCGGTGGGCGCTCCGGTGGGGTGGACCCTCCCGGGGGACTCCACGGCGCGCCGGATCGTGGTGGAGGGTCCGGCCGGGACCGCGGTGGACACGACGCTGGCGGGCGGGGGCCGGGCCGCGACGAACCCGCTGGCTCCGGCCGAGTACAGGTACGTCGTGACGGACGAGGCCGGAGACACCGTGGGCGAGGGGCGCTTCGACGTCGTCGCCTCGACGCTGGAGATGCTGCCCACGCCGATGGCGCCGGAGTCGGTCGCGGCCGCTGCCGGTGCAGACGGCGCGGCCGTCGACACGGGCCGTCCCCTGCGCACCTCGCCGCTGCCGTATCTGCTCGTGATCGGACTCCTCTGCGGCGAGTGGGTCGTTCGCCGCCGAAGCGGCCTGCGCTAGGGAACGATGGCTCGACTCTTCAAGAAGAAGACCGAACGGAAGAAGGGTCTGTGGAAGCGGGTCGTCGACCTGGCGCTCACCGACGTGCGCGGGGTGGCGGGGGGGATCGACGGGGACTCGCTCGAGGCGCTCGAGGAACGGCTGCTCGCCGCGGACTTCGGCGTGCCGGCCACGATGAGGCTGACCGACCGCGCGGAGGAGGCGCTGCGACGGGGCAAGGCCCGGGGGAGCAGCGCGCTCGCCGAGACGCTGCGCGGGGAGGTCGCCGAGATCCTCTCGACCGAGATGCACGGCGGTCTCGTGGCCGCGGACGAGGGCCCGACCGTCTACCTGATCGTCGGGGTGAACGGCGTCGGCAAGACCACGTCGGTGGCCAAGCTCGCCCACTGGCTCATCCAGGAAGGCAACTCGGTCATGGTCGCCGCGGCGGACACCTTCCGCGCCGGGGCGGTGGCACAGCTGGAGAGCTGGGCGGGCCGCATCGGGGCCGACTTCCTGCGGGGCCAGCAGGGCGGCGACCCGGCCGCCGTGGCCTTCGACGCGCTGGAAGCGGCCGAGGCCCGCGGGACCGACGTCGTCCTCATCGACACCGCGGGCCGTCTGCACACCAACCGGGGCCTCATGGAGGAGCTCACGAAGATCGACCGCGTCGTCCGGCGCCGGATCGAGGGCGCGCCGCACGAGACGCTCATGGTGCTCGACGCCACCGTGGGGCAGAACGCGGTCCGGCAGGTCGAGGCGTTCGGCAAGGCCGTCGATCTGAGCGGGATCATCCTGGCCAAGATGGACTCGTCGGCCCGGGGCGGGATCGTCGTCGCGCTCCGTGAGGAGTTCGGCCTCCCCGTGAAGCTCGTCGGGACCGGGGAGGGGCTCGACGACCTGGAGAGCTTCGACGTCGACGCCTTCGTCGACGCCGTCTTCGCCGCTTGAGCTACTCGCAGCTCGATCGGCCGGTCCAGTTCCTCAAGGGCGTCGGGCCCCGACGAGCCGACGCGTTCGTGAAGCTCGGGATCACGACCGCGCGCGACCTGCTGTATCACGTTCCCCGCCGCTACGACGACGCGTCCACGGTCGAGCCGATCGGGCGGCTCCAGGTGGGCATGGAGGCGACCGCGATCGGCCGCGTGCGAAGCAAGGGGGTCATCCCGACCCGGAGAGGTCTTCGGATCTTCCAGGCTATGCTCGAGGACGACAGCGGAATGATCACGGTGGCGTGGCCGGGCCAGCCGTGGCTGGACCGGAAGCTGCGCGAAGGCGACACCCTCCTTGTGACCGGCAAGGTGAAGTTCTTCCACGGCCGGCAGATCCAGCCGCGAGAGTACACCGTGCTGGAGCGGGCGGGCGGTGGCCGGCCCGCCGCCGAGCGCTCCGACGGGATGATCTTCGTCTCCTATCCGGCCACGGAGGAGCTTCCGCAGTGGGTGCTGCGGAGCATCTTCGAGAAGAACCTCGACGCCATGCTCTCGTGGGCGGACGACGACGAGTACCTCCCGGCCGGGGCCAGGGAGCGGCTCGAGCTGCCGACGCTCTCCGAGGCGCTGACCGCGCTCCACCGGCCCGCCACGGTCTACGACGCGGAGCGCGGACGGCGGCGGCTGGCGTTCGACGAGCTCTTCTTCCTCCAGCTCGTCCAGGCGCAGGCCCGCCGGCAGGCCACGGAGATGGAGCCGGGCATCGCGCACGAGCGGACCAATGCCCTCGTGCGGCCGCTGCACGAGTCCCTGCCGTTCGCGCTCACCGGAGCGCAGGCGCGCGCGCTGCGGGAGATCTACGCCGACATGCAGTCGGAGCGTCGGATGAACCGGATGCTCCAGGGCGACGTCGGCTCCGGCAAGACCGCGGTGGCGGTCTTCGCGATGCTGCTGGCCGTCGAGGGCGGGCGGCAGGGGGTGCTCATGGCGCCCACGGAGATCCTGGCCGAGCAGCACGCCCGCGGCATCCGGGAGCTGGTGGACCCCCTCGGCGTGCGGGTCGAGCTCCTCACCGGTCGCCTGGGCGCCGGCGAGCGCCGGGACGCCCTGACGGCGATCGCCACGGGGGGGGCGCCGATCGTCGTCGGGACGCACGCGCTCATCCAGGCGGGCGTCGACTACCGCGCGCCGGGACTGGTGGTGATCGACGAGCAGCATCGCTTCGGCGTCCGCCAGCGGATGGCGCTCTTCGACCGGGAGGACGGACGCCCCGACGTGCTCGTCATGTCCGCGACCCCGATCCCGCGCTCGCTCGCCATGGCGCTCTACGGGGACCTCGACATCAGCGTCCTCGACGAGATGCCGCCGGGCCGCACGCCCGTGCAGACCGCGTTGCGTCAGCCGGACGCCCGCGACGCGCTCTACGCCTTCATGCGGGAGCAGATCGCCCAGGGCCGCCAGGCGTACGTGGTCTACCCGCTCGTGGAGGAGTCCGAGAAGATCGACCTCCTCTCGGCGGCTCAGGAGTACGAACGACTTCGAAAGGGCCCCTTCGCGGAGGCGCGGGTCGGGCTCCTGCACGGGCAGCTCCCGGGCGGCGAAAAGGACGCCGTGATGCGCGCCTTCGCCGACGGCGAGCTCGACGTGCTCGTGGCGACGACGGTCGTGGAGGTCGGGATCGACGTGCCGAACGCCACGGTCATGGTCGTCGAGCACGCGGAGCGCTTCGGGCTCTCACAGCTCCACCAGCTGCGGGGTCGGGTGGGGCGGGGTGCGGCGGAGAGCCACTGCATCCTCATCGCAGAGCCGGGCGAGGAGTCCGCCGAGCGGCTGCGGGTCTTCCGGGACACGACGGACGGCTTCGAGATCGCGCGGGCCGATCTCCGCCTTCGGGGGCAGGGGGATCTGTTCGGGAGCCGCCAGCACGGCAAGGACGCCGTCCTCCGCTTCGCCGACCTCATGGCCGACGAGGATCTCCTCGCCGCCGCCCAGCGGGACGCCCGGGCGCTGGTCGCCACGGACCCCGAGCTGACCCGCCCCGAGCACGAGCCGATCCGGGCGCACCTCGTGGCCCGATATCGGCATCGACTGGAGATGTACGGGGTGGGCTGACCGGTTCCCATCTTCGGCGCTTCTGTGCATTCTCCTGCCGTCGTGGACCACCCCTCATCAGCCCCAGCGATGGTCGAAATCAAGGATCTCGGTGAGCACGTCGGAGCGAGCGTCACCGTCACCGGCTGGGTCGAGGCGACGCGCGGTCACGGCAAGGTCGCGTTCACCGTCGTGCGCGACGGGACGGGCGTCCTGCAGGGCGTCCTCGTGAAGAGCGCGGTCGACGAAGCCGTCTGGGATCTGCAGCAGTCGCTCACCCAGGAGTCGCTCGTCTCCCTCACCGGGGAGGTCAAGGCGGACGACCGGGCCCCCGGAGGCTACGAGCTGGGCGTGACCGCCGTCGAGCTGGTGGCGCCGGCCGAGGAGTACCCGATCCAGCCGAAGGAGCACGGCGTCGATTTCCTGCTCGACCACCGACACCTGTGGCTGCGCTCCTCGCTCCAGCGCGCCGGGCTCCGGGTCCGGGCCGAGGTCGAGCAGGCGATCCACGACTTCCTCTACCAGCGGGACTTCGTGCGGATCGACACGCCGATCCTGACCGGCGCGATCGGCGAGCACGCGGGGACGCTCTTCGAGACCGACTATTTCGGTGATCCCGCGTACATGGCGCAGACGGGCCAGCTCTACGTCGAGGCCGCCTGTCCGGCGTTCCGGCGGGTCTACTGCTTCGGGCCCACGTTCCGCGCCGAGAAGTCGAAGACGCGCCGGCACCTCACCGAGTTCTGGATGGTCGAGCCGGAGGTCGCCTTCGCCGACTCGAACGACAACATGAAGCTCCAGGAGGAGTTCGTCTCCTACATCGTCGAGCGCGCGCTGGAGAACTGCGCGGAGGAGCTGAAGGTGCTGGAGCGGGATACCGCGCCCCTCGAGGCGATCCGACCGCCCTTCCCGCGCATGAGCTACACGGAGGCCGTCGCCTTCCTGCAGGAGAAGGGGAGCGACGTCGAGTGGGGCAGGGATCTCGGCGCGCAGGACGAGGCGA
This sequence comes from uncultured Gemmatimonadales bacterium, assembly GCA_937982605.1. Taxonomy (GTDB): domain Bacteria; phylum Gemmatimonadota; class Gemmatimonadetes; order Longimicrobiales; family Gaopeijiaceae; genus UBA2589. The sequence goes on from CALJLC010000167.1 coordinate 13,074, forward strand.
CGCTCATGGAGGGTCGCGACCAGCCGCTCTTCGTGCACGACTACCCGAAGCAGGCGAAGGCCTTCTACATGAAGGAGAACCCCGACGACCCGCGCACGGTGCTGTGCGACGACCTGCTCGCGCCCGAAGGGTACGGCGAGATCATCGGCGGGAGCCAGCGCGAGGACGACCTCGAACGCTTGCGGGCGCGGATCCGCGAAGAGGGGCTTCCCGAGGAGGCGTACGCCTGGTACCTCGACCTGAGGCGCTTCGGGACCTTCCCGCATTCGGGCTTCGGGCTCGGCGTCGAGCGGACCGTCGGGTGGATCACCGGGCGGCACCACATCCGCGAGATGATCCCGTTCCCCCGCCTCATGAACCGCCTCTATCCGTAGAGGGCGGATCGTCCCGTGGAGGGCGGGTCGTCGCCGACCGGCCCGATCCGTCCGGGACTCCGACCCCAGGAGCCCAGTCGATGCCTCGCGCGATCCTCGACATGATGGACCGGCGTCCGATCTGGGCCATGCCGGAGTGGGTGCCCGCGCGCATCCGCGACGCGCTTCCCGCGGAGTGGGAGCTCGTGGTGATCGACGAGGAGACGGACGGCTCCGGAGACGGCGCGGCCCGCGTCTCGCCGACGGTGCTCGAGGCGGTCAAGACGGCGAGCGTCTACTTCGGCTACGGCATCCCGGCCGAGCTCCTCGAGGCCGGCCCGGAGCTCGAATGGGTCCACTCGGGTGCCGCCGGAGTCGGTAGCTCGCTCACGCCGAAGATGCTGGAGAGCCCCGTCGTCTTCACGAATTCGGCCGGCGTCCACGCGCCGCCGATGGCGGAGACCGTGCTCGCGATGCTCCTGCACTTCTTCCGCGGTCTGGACTTCGCGCTGGAGGCACAGCGCCGCTCGGAGTGGTCGACCGAGCCGTACTACGTGGCCGGCGCGCCGATCTCGGAGCTCTCGGACGCGACGATCGGCGTCGTGGGCTTCGGGGGGATCGGGCGGGAGGTGGCCCGGCGGGTGGCCGCGCTCGGAGCCCGGGTGATCGCCGCCAAGCGAAAGCCCGCCCAGCCCGGGGAGGCCAATCTGCGGACGGTCGCCGGAGGGGGAGTCCTCGGTTCGCGGATCGAGATGGTCTGGGGCGACTCCGGGCTGGACGCGGTCTACCGGGAGAGCGACGCCATCGTCGTCGCCGCGCCCGACACGCCGGAGACGCGGGGGATGATCGACGCGGAGGCGCTCGGTCGCATGAAGTCCGGCGCCATCCTGATCAACGTCGCCCGGGGGCGTCTGGTCGACGAGGAGGCGCTCGTCGCCGCGCTGCGCGAGGGTCGGATCCGCGGAGCCGGGCTCGACGTGTTCTCCCGGGAGCCGCTCCCCTCGGACTCTCCGCTGTGGTCGCTTCCGAACGTCGTCATGACGCCGCACGTCTCCGCGGTGACCCGCGGCTTCTGGACGCGGGAGACCGAGCTGATCGTGCGCAATCTCGACCGCTACGCCACCGGCGCCCCGATCGCGGAGTGGGAGAACGTGGTCGACAAGCGCGCCGGCTACTGAGGCGGCGGGTTCATCTCCAGCCCGGTCAGCTCCAGCTCGATGTAGCCCCAGGGCGCTCCGCCTCCGGGGTGCCACACGCCGGTCCCGACCGTCGGGGCCCGCCGCCCCCCGAAGTCGCGATGGGTCGAGATCGGCGTCGACCAGCGGACCGGGGTGAGGGTGGCGCCGTCGGCGGACGCCATGAGGCGGTCGTCCGAGACGAAGTCGACGAGGTCCCCGGCTTCGTCGAAGAAGAGGTCGGCGGAGACGGTGTGCGCGCCCACGGTCAGGGCTACGCGCGCCGTCCGATCGTCGACGTGCTCCCAGCGGGCGCCGGCGTCCAGGAGCGCTCCCGGGGCCAGGAGGGCGAGGTCGTTCAGCAGCGTGACCGTCTCGGCCCGGGTCAGCTCGGGCCCCGACGCGCGGACCATCGGTACGAGCGAGACCAGCCGCACGGTCATCGTCGCCGCGCCGTCGCGATACGCGTGGAAGACGTCGACGGGTAGCCCGCCCCGCCTGGCGTCCATGAAGAAGGAACGCGCCGGCGGGTCGACGACGTTGACCTGCTCGGCGGTGAAGGTCATCCAAGGCTCCTCGGGGCCGCCCCGGATCCGGCCCCGCCACGTGGCGCGGAAGCTCCCGACGCGGGGCGCGCCGACGGCCCCGGCCCGACGGAGGAACCTCCGCACCGGCGCGGGGAGCGGCTCGAGCTCCGCCTCGGTCACCACCCCCGACGGAACGACCGGTCCCGCCGTCTCGCGGACGCTTCGCTCCCACGCCGCCCGCAGGCTCCACGGACCGTGCGCGGCGAAGGCGTGGACGGCCAGCACGAGGATCAGGACGTTCGGCACGGTTCCGAAGCGCGAGTCGGCCCAGGTCGAGACCACCATCGCCTGGGAAAGGAGCAGGGCGGGGAGGGCGAGAGCCCACCACCAGCGCGGCGCCGCCACCGCGAGGACCGCGGTCACGATCAGCGCCGTGCCGGCGATGCCCCAGAGGATTCCTGCTCGCGGCGAGATGTCCTGGGTCAGCTCCGGGAGCTCGGCCAACCCCAGGCCCCGCGCGAGGCCGAGGAAGTGGATCAGGCCGTGGGCGAGGAGAAGGACGAAGAGCGCGGTGCGCATCGAGCTCGGGGTTCCAGCGCGTGGAGGATCCCGGGCGCGCCGTGGTGTTCGTCGCGAACCCGCTCGCACTCGGGGAGTCGGGCCGAGTGTAGTCGATCCCCCGTCTCGCGGCGAGGCGGCGGTGCGAGCGCGCCCCTTGCAATGTGTGTTGTAAACACATACATTGCCGACATGGATCAGCAGACCCCTCGAGACGGGCAGGGAGCAGGACCGGGCTCGCCGGGCCGGCGGGCCGCTCCCAGGACCCCCCGGCAGGAGGCGATGGTGGCGCTCCTGCGGGCGGCCGGGGTCGTTCAGCGGGCTCTGGACGAGGTCTGCACCGCCCACGGCGTCACGCACGACCAGTACAACGTCCTGCGCATCCTGCGCGGGGTGCATCCCGGGGGGCATCCGCGGTACGCGATCGCGGAGCGGCTCATCAGCCGGGCTCCGGACGTGACGCGGCTGCTGGGGCGGCTCGAGCGGGGCGGCCTGGTCGAGCGCCATCGCGCGGAGGAGGACCAGCGACTCTCGATCGCGTGCATCACCGACGAGGGCCTCGGTCTCGTGCAGGCGATCGACCCGGAGGTCCGCGAGGTGCACGAGCGGCTGGCCGCCGCGCTCGATCCCGAGCGGGCCGGGCAGCTCGCCGAGCTGTGCCGGACGATCGGAAGCACGGCCGCACTCGACGAGTGATTCACTCGGTCAAGTGCGTGTTTACAACACACAAAATGGAGAAGCGCACATGAGCACCACGATCCCCATGCACCGCGCCGTATTCGCCGTCACGGCGCTCGCCGGCCTGCTCGTCACCGCGCCCTCGTCGGCGCAGATGCCGCCGCCGGAGAGCGTCCGGACGGTGGGGGTGAGCCCGTGGGGGCAGGGCGACGAGCTCGGTCGCCTGAACCTCATGACGCCGGAATCGCAGGCGGCGGTTCTGGCGCGGGTCGACGGCTCGCGGAGCTACGACCTCTCGGTCGAGTACTTCATCGGGATGCCGAGCTGGCAGGCGGCCGGCGACCCCCACTACCGGCTCTGGATGACGCACACGCCTCGGGGCACCGTAGTCGACGACCCGCTCGGCGTGGGGCGTGAGATGAACGAGCACGTCGGCTACACCGGGACTGCCGTCTCGATGTACACGCACACCGGGACGCACATCGACGCGCTGAGCCACTTCGGTCTGGACGGACGCATCTTCAACGGCTTCCACGCGGACGACCACCTCGGAGACCGCGGCTGGCGGGTGGCGAGCGCCTCGGCGATCCCGCCGATCGTGGCCCGCGGCGTGCTCATCGACGTCGCCGCCGCGCACGGCGTCGACATGCTGCCGCCGGGGTACCGGATCGGTCGCGGCGACCTGATCCGAGCACTCGACGCCCAGGGCGTGTCCCTCGTCGAGGGCGACGTCGTGCTGATCCGCACCGGTCGGATGGCCGTCTTCGCCGACGCCGCTGCCTACATGGAAGAATCGCCCGGCATCGGAATGGAGGCGGCGCGCTTTCTCGTCGACGAGGCCGGGGCCATGATCATCGGCGCCGACAACCTGAGCCTCGAGGCCTTCCCCTCCGAGCTCGATGACGACTACGTGCCCGTGCATACCTACCTCCTCGGAGAACGAGGCGTCCCGATCCTGGAGCTCGTGAACCTGGAGGGTCTCTCACGCGATCGGGTGTGGGAGTTCGCCTTCGTGGGGGGCTCCCTCCGACTCCGCGGCGCCGACGCGGCCCCGATGCGTCCCATCGCCTTCCCCCTCCGCTCGCGGGCCGACGGCCGGTGAGCTCGAGCGGGTGCTCGCTGCGGCGCTGGGCCAAGGCGGCGGGTGCCGGCTACCTGCTCATCATCGTCTTCGGCATCTACGCCGAGTTCTTCGTCCGGGCGAGCCTCCTGGCCCCCGGTGATCCGACGGCGACCGCCGCGGCGATCCGGGGTGCCGAGCTCCTCTACCGGAGTGCCCTGGCCAGCGAGTTCGGCATGCTCGTGGCGGACGTGGTGGTGGGCGTGGCGCTGTGGGTCCTCTTCCGCGGGGTGAGTGAGGGCCTCGCGATGTTGGCGGCGCTGCTGCGCGTCACCCACGCGGCGGTCGTGGGCGTGAACCTGTTGAACGTCTACGTGCCGCTCCTGCTTCTCGGTGGCGACGCGTACCCGGGGCTCGGGACG
>CALJLC010000168.1 GCA_937982605.1 uncultured Gemmatimonadales bacterium
GCGTCGACCTCGCGGATGTTGCCGAGGAACTTGTTGCCGAGCCCCTCGCCCTCCGACGCACCCTTCACGAGCCCCGCGATGTCGACGAACTGGATCATCGTCGGAACCCGGCTCTTCGACCGCATCAGCTCGTGGATCCGGTCGAGGCGAGGGTCCGGAACCTCGACCATGCCCACGTTCGGCTCGACGGTGCAGAACGGGTAGTTCTCGGAGGGGGCGCCCTGGGCGGTGAGCGCGTTGAAGAGCGAGGACTTCCCGACGTTGGGAAGCCCGACGATACCGACCTTCAGCATGGTTCGAGGGGGAGAACTCGTGCGGGTGGACGCGTCGGTCCGCCCCGGGACGCGGGACGCTAGCCGAGGTCCTCCGGAGGGTCAACGACTCGGACGTCCAGCGGCGCCACGGTGAGCGCGCTGGTCACGTCGGCGCTGACCGTCATGCCCGCCCGGCGCAGCGCCTGGAGGACCGCCCCCATGGCCCGCGATCGGATGGTGGAGAGCCCGGTCCCCCCGTCGGTCCTCACCCAGAAGAGGACCTTCAACTGCACGTACTGCGGCTCGAAGCTCTCGATTCGCGCGCCGATCCCGGGCTCCTCCAGGACGCCTTCGGTTCCCCGCACCGCGTCGAGCGCGAGCCGGAGCGCCTCGTCGAGCGTGTCTCCGTAGTCGATTCCGAGGGTGAACTCCCCCCTGCGGAGGTCGTCGCGCGTGAAGTTGACGAGCACGTTCTTGAGGATCGACGCGCTCGGCACGAAGACGTCCCGGCCGTCCGCCGTGCGCAGGTGGACGTGTCGCACCCGGATGTCCCGCACCTCACCGGTGTAGCCGGAGCTCTCGATCAGGTCCCCGACCTCGAACGAGCGGCTCAGTCCGAGCATGACGCCGGCGAGCAGGTTCTCCCCGATCTCCCGGAAGGCGAAGCCGAGGACGATCGCCGCGAAGCCGCCCGTGGCGAGCAGCGAGGTGGCGACGCGGGTGAGCCCGAGGATCTGGAGCGCCAGCACCAGGCCCACCAGGTTGAGCGTGCCCGCCACGAGCCTGCGGGTAAGCCGTGCGGTCTGCCGACTCTCCTCCCTGCGGTCGGAGATCCGATCTATCGTGCGTCCTGCGACCCGGCCGAGCGCGAAGAAGAGCCCGACCACGAACGCCGCCCCCGCCAGGCTCGGCAGGAGGTTCACCAGCGTGGGAAGCCCGTCATCGATCAGCGACTGCACGACGCCCTCCTGCCGGCGGGTTGCGCCGGGAGCACGCGCCCCGACGTCCCGCTACGGTAGTACCAGCACGACTTCCTTCAGCAACCCGCGCCACCCGTCGACCACGTCGGACAGGTGGCGACCCATCTCGTTGAGGGTGGCCTGCCGGTGCTTCAGGTCGTCGACCGCCTCCTTGCGGAACTTCTCCCACCGGGGCAGCGACTTGCGGATCTTCCGGGCCGCCTTGAGCGCCTCGTCGGGATCCTCGAGGCTCAAAGTCTCGACCTTGGTGGGAAAGCCACCCTCGATCTTCCGGGCGGTGTGCGCGTACTCGATCTCCGCGGGGAACGCGTCGGGGTCCTCGGCGAGCTCCTCGACGCGCTCCACGACCTTCTCGAGGCGGCGCGCCTCCTTCTTCTTCTGCGCCAGCTCCTCTTCGACGCTCTTCGAGAGCGAGCGCACCCCGCTGCGCAGCATCTTCTTCACGTCCTTCGAGACGATGGAGACGGGATCGTCGCTCAGTGCGACGACTTCGTCCCAGCCGAGCTCTTCGCCGGCCTCGGCCAGATACCGGCGGACCTTCTCGCGGCGGCGTACGTTGAGCGGGTGACCCTGACGGAATCGTCGGTGACCCAGGGTGGCCAGATCCCGCGCGACCGCGCGGATGGCCTTCGAACGGATGGAGATGCTTCTCTTCTTCTTCTTCGCGACCTTCTGCGCCGTAGCGATGACCGCCCTCCGTGCGTGTCGTAGAAAGATGGCGAAGTGTGTACACTGTAAAGTCTTAGGTGTTCCCGAACCCCGAGCCGCATGACCGACCTCCTCCTCGATCCCGCCGCCTGGGCCGCCCTCTTCGGGATCACGCTCATCCAGATCGCGCTGGGTGCCGACAACCTGATCATCATCACGATCATCGCGAACAAGCTCCCGGGAGCGGAGCGCACCCGGGCGATCCGCTGGGGCCTCATCCTGGCCATGACGTTCCGGATCGGACTGCTCTTCGCGGTCAGCGCGATCCTCGCGGCAGCCACGGCGAGCCTCACGCACATCGACTCGCGG
>CALJLC010000169.1 GCA_937982605.1 uncultured Gemmatimonadales bacterium
CTGCACGACCGCCTGGCCGACGCCCAGCGGCGCGCGACGGAGTCGGCCGACCGGGTCCGCGCCGCGCGGGCGCGCCAGCGCGCCCGCTTCGCGGGGATCGAGGGCGTCCACGCGAACGGTCAGATGACCCGCGCCCTGCTGGACCGGGCCTGTCCGCTCACCCGCCGCGCCGGGCGCCTCCTCGCCGAATCCGAGGAGCGGGGCCGAGTCTCCCTGCGCGGCCGTGACCGCGTGCTCCGTGTGGCCCGCACCATCGCCGATCTGGCCGGACGGGAGCGACTCGACGAGACGCACGTGGCCGAGGCACTGCAGTACCGGAAGGAGGCGTCGGCCGGCACTCCGTGAGCCGCGCAGGCCTCAGCCCCCGGCCGCCTCCCGCGCGCGACTCGCCTCCGCGGCCCGACCCTCGGCCGTCCACGACTCCGCGATCAGCGTCCAGAGGCGGCGCGGCGCCTCGACCCGGGCGAGCCCCACGGCGGCGACCCGCCGGCCCGCTTCGGGTCGCCCGGCCGCGAGGAGCCTCGCCGCCCAGAGCTCGTACGCCGGAGCGGCGGCGGGCCGCAGCCCGATCGCGCGCACGAACAGCTCCTCGGCCTCCGCCCACTTTCCGAGGACGGCCTTCACCTGCGCGACCTCCACCACGTGGCCGTAGTGGAACGGCAGGAGCGCCAGCGACTCCGCGAAGAGCCGCTCGGCCTCCGCCGTCCGGCCGGCGTTGAACGCTTCGACCGCGCGCGCCTGGAGCACGACGTTGGAGCGGGGGTGGTCCGCTTCGATCGACGCCACCACCGCCTCGGTGCTTGCCCAGACCGGATTCCGCACCGCGGTTCGCGCGCCCAGCGCCACCACGATCGCGGCGAGGGCCGCCCACGCACGGCGCGGCCCCATCCGTTCCAGGAGCTCGCCGAAGGCGTAGCCGGCCACCACCGCCACGCCGATGGAAGGGAGGTAGAGCGTCCGCTCGGCCAGGAGGATCCCGGTGGCGAAGAAGAGGTTCGACACCGGCAGGAGCGACACGATCAGCCACCCCGTCCCGAGCGCCACGACCGGATGGCGGAAGGAGCTCGCGACGGCTCCCACCACGAGAGCCGCGGCGACGATCGCTCCGAGGATCACCCCGGGGTCGAGGGCGCGCGCGGGGAAGAGCACCGCCGGGCCGTAGTCGGCTTCCAGGTCGAGGGGGATGAGCAGGAGGCGCACGTACTCGGGCCACACGGACAGCGCGGTCTGGACGCGCTCGAGGCCGCCGAGGCCGATGAGCTCCGGCGCGGGCACCTCGCCCATGACGCTGCCCAGCACCTCGGCGCGAACCCCGAGGTAGGCGACCAGGACACCGAGGAGCAGGAGGAGCAGGGGGGTCTCGTCGAGGAGCCGCCCGACTACGGCGCGACGCCGCGGGGTCCCGTCGGCTTCCCCCCCGGCCGTCACCGCGAGGAGGACGAGGAGGGCCGGAAGCGATACCGCGATCTCCTTCGACGAGAGCGCCAATAGGTACAGCCCGGCGACCCCCACCCACAGCAGGGCGCGCACCGCGCCCGGCTCCTGCCGGGCGGACCGCAGGTAGAGGAGCGCGGCGAGCGTGGCCAGGACCGCCGCCAGCAGCTCCGCCTGACCGACGACGTTGGCGACCGCCTCGACGTGGACCGGATGGACGGCGAAGACGGCCGCACCCGCGGCCGCTCCCGTGAGCGGGATCACGCTCGCCAGGAGCAGCAGCACGCACACCGAAGCGACGACGTGCAGGAGCACGCTCACGGCGTGGAAGCCGGCGGGATCCCCGTCGAAGGCGCTCCACTGAGCGGCGAGGAAGGCCAGCGCCACCGGCCGGTAGAGCGTCCCCTGCCCGTCGCTCGATTCGGCCCACCACGGGGCGGAGAGCGCCTCCGTGACCGCGCCGCGACGCACCAGCTCGCGCTGCTCCAGGATGGTGTGGTCGTCCCGGGCGAAGCCGTTGCCCAGCGCCGTGACGTAGACGGAGCCCGCGAGGAGGGCCACGGCCGCCACCCACGCCAGGTGCGTGCGAAGCGCGTCCGGCGCGGGGCGCGACGAGCTCGGGCGGGGGATCATGGGCGGCCAACGTAGGAACCCGTCCGGGAGGCGGCCAGTCGGACGACGTGGCCCGGCCGACTCCACCGACGGGAAGCCTCCGTCGGGGCCGCCGGCCCCGGCTTTGAGCCGGCCGCTCCCCGCGCGACCTTAGCCGATGTCCACGGGTTCCAGCTCCGAGCGGACGGCGGAGATCGGCGGCGGTGAACCCGCTGTCGGTCGGGTCGTCCTCGCCTTCGCGGCGGTGTACGTCATCTGGGGATCGACGTACCTGGCGATCCGGTTCGCCATCGAGACGATGCCGCCACTCGGCATGGCCGCGTTCCGCTTCGTGGTGGCCGGGGGGCTCCTCTACGGATGGGCGCGCTGGCGCGGCTCTCCCGCCCCGACGCCCGCGCAGTGGCGAAGCGGGGCGGGGTCGGGGGTGCTCATGCTGGCGGGAGGCAACGGCGCGGTGGTGGTCGCCGAGCAGTGGGTCCCGTCGGGCCTCACGGCGCTCCTCGTGGCCACGGTGCCGCTCTGGCTCGTCCTCCTGGACTCGACCTTCGGCGCGCGCGTCCGGCCTTCGACGCGCACGCTCGCCGGGCTGGCGATCGGCTTCGGTGGCGTCGGCGTGCTGGCCGGCTCCCCGGGTGTCGGTGCCGGCGGAACGCTCGAGCTCATCGGCGGAGGGATCGTGCTCCTGGGCTCGCTCCTGTGGGCGGCGGGGTCGCTGATGTCGCGCTACACGGTCGATCCGCCGAGGCCACGCATGCGCGTCGCCACGCAGATGCTGGCGGGCTCCGTGGCGCTCGCCGTGCTTTCCGCCGCGACCGGCGAGATGGCGGGCTTCGCGGTGTCCGACGTCTCGCTGCGCTCGTGGCTGTCTCTCGTGTACCTGATCACCTTCGGCGCGATCGTCGGCTACGGTGCGTACATCTGGCTCCTGGACCACGTGGAGCCCGCGAGGGTCGGCACCTACGCGTACGTGAACCCCGTCGTGGCGATGGTGCTCGGCTGGGCCTTCGCCGGAGAGCCGCTGACCTTCCGCTCGCTGCTCGCGGCGGCCATCATCCTCGGGTCGGTCGTCG
>CALJLC010000170.1 GCA_937982605.1 uncultured Gemmatimonadales bacterium
GGCGAGCGGGGGGCGTTCCACGTCGAGGCGGTCACGCAGGCCCTCGTCCGCCAGGGCATGTCGCCCGAGGCGGCGCGGCGCGAGGCCGTGCACCGCTTCGGCAGCCGGGAGGCGGTTCACGATCGGGCGCGTGAGGAGCGCGGCGTGGCAGTCTTCGACGAGACCGCCCGCAACCTGCGCTTCGCGGCGCGCACCCTCACCCGCAGCCCGCTCTTCGCCACGACGTTCGTCCTGACGCTGGCCCTCTGCATCGCATCGGGCACCGCGGTCTTCTCCGTGGCCGACGCGGTCCTGTGGCGTTCGCTGCCGTACCCGGCACCGGAGCAGCTCGCGCACGCGGTCGCCTACGACCCGGAGTTCGGGAAGTCCCCGGGCAACACGGCCGTCGACGGGCGCACCTGGGAGCTCGTCCGTGACGAGGGCGCGCCCCTCGACCGTGCCGTCTACTCGGGATGGGCCCGCGGCGTGAACCTCACCACCCCGGGCGCCGCGGCGTACGTGCAGCAGCAGCGCGTCGGGGCGGGGTACTTCGCCACGCTCGGCGTGCCGCCCGCCATGGGACGCGAGTTCACCGTGGCCGAGGACGTTCCCGGCGGCCCGGCCGTGGCGATCCTCTCCTACCGGCTCTGGCAGGAGACGTTCGAGGGCGACCCGGGGATCCTCGGCGGCACGATCCGCCTGAAGGGGGAGGAGCATACGGTCGTGGGCGTCCTGCCCGCCGACTTCCGATCCCAGGCCGAGGCCGACGTGTGGACACCGCTCCGACCCTCGATCACGGGCGAGGGGAGCGGCACCAACTACGCGGTGCTCGTGCGCGTCCCCGAGGGGATGTCGTTCGCAGAGGCCGACGCGCGCCTCGGCGCCATCGAGGCGACGCTGCCCGGGGGCACCCGCGAGGCGCGCCTCGGCCTCGTCCGTCTCGACGAGGCGCTCAACACCGGCATGCGCATGCCGCTGGTGATCCTCATGGCCGGCGCGGCGCTCATGCTCGTCGTGGGGGTGTCGAACCTCGCCGGACTGCAGATCGCGCGGGCGCTGGCGCGGCGGGCCGAGCTCGCCACCCGGCACGCTCTCGGCGGCGGCGCGGCGGCGCTCGCTCGACAGATCGTCGTGGAGAACGCGGTGCTCGGACTCCTCGGCGGGATCGCGGGGCTGGCGATCGCGTCCGCGCTCGTCTCCGGTCTCGAGCAGCTCGTGGAGGCGCACTTCGGGCTCTGGCAGGAAGTCCGTCTCGACGGCCGGGCGGTGCTCGTGGCGGTCGGGCTGACCGCGGCGGCCACCGTCGCCTTCGGCCTCGCGCCGGTCGGGCAGGTGCTGGCAGGCGGGATCGGGCGAGTGCTGCGCTCGGGCACGCGCACCCTCGGCGGTGGCGCACACCGGGTGCGCAAGCTGCTGCTCGTCGGCCAGGTGGCGATGGTCACGACGATGCTCTTCGCCGCCGGCCTCCTGATCCGCAGCTACGGCTATCTCGAGGGTCTCGATCCGGGCTTCGACGGAGACGGGGTGCTCACGCTCCAGCTCTCGCTCGAGGACGCGCGCTACGCCGAGGCCGGACAGGTCCACACGCTCTTCGACGAGAGCCTGCGGGAGATCCGGGCGATCCCCGGCGTGGCGTCGGCGGCGGTGTCGCTCACGCTGCCGTACGAGCGGGCGCTCAACATGCCGTACCGGATGCCGGGCTCGGACGACCCGACGGTGACCAACGTGGTCTACGTGACGCCCGGCTTCTTCGAGACGCTCGGCATCCCGGTGCGCGCCGGCAGGGCCCTCGACGACACGGACCGCGCGGACGCGCCGGTGGCGGCCGTGGTGAACCAGGCGTTCGCGGATCGCGCCTTCGAGGGTGCGGATCCGCTGGGGCGCGTGATCCGCATGAGCTACGGGCGCGAAGGGGAGATGACGGTCGTCGGGGTCGTCGGCAACGTCCAGCAGTCGGCCGGCTGGGGCGGCAACGGCCAGCCGGTCTGGGAGACGCCCACGGTCTATCTGGCGGCTGCGCAGGCGAGCAGCGGCTTCCTGAGCGCCATCCACATCTGGTTCGCACCGAGCTGGGTCGTACGGGCGGAGCAGCCGGGCGCGGAGATCGCGCCCGCGGTGACGCAGGCGCTGCTGCGCGCGGCGCCCGACATGCCGACGGCCCGCGTGGCGGCGCTCGACGAGATCATGGCGGACGCCTTCTCCGGTCAGCGCTTCGAGGCGGCGTTCCTGCTGGCGGTCGCCGTCTTCTCGCTCCTGCTCGCGGGGGTCGGGCTGTACGGCATCGTGGCGCACGAGGTGCTGGAGCGCCGGGCCGAGATGGGGCTCCGCATGGCGCTGGGCGCGGCTCCTTCGCAGGCCGTCTGGAAGGCAGGCATCGGGGGAGTCCGCCTCACCCTGGCCGGCGTGCTCCTCGGTGGCGTGCTCTCGTATGGGGTCTCCGGGCTGATGCAGAGCCTCCTCTTCGGCGTGACTCGGGCCGATCCGATCGTGGCCGCGGGTCTCTTCGGACTCATGTCGCTGCTCGCGATCACCGCGAGCTTCGTCCCTGCCGGGCGGGTGGGCCGCCTCGATCCGGCGATGGTGCTCCGCGACGCCTGACGGACGCGGAGGGGCGGGCGGCCCGCCGGGCCGCACGCCCTCGCCCGCCGGCGGCTCTCGCCGGTAGATTCGCGGCCCCGCACCGTCCGACCGCTCGGAGGAAGCCGTGCCCCGCTCGACCGTCTCGATCCCCGCCGCGCGCCTCCCCGCGCTCGTCCTCGCGCTCACCGCCCTCGTGCTCGCGGGTGCGCCCGCCGCCGCTCAGTCGATCCCGTCTCCCGAAGAGCACTTCGGCTTCGCGATGGGCACCGACAAGCAGCTCGCGCGCTGGGACGAGATACTGGCCTACTACACGATCGTGGCCGACGCCTCGGACCGGATCGTCGTCGACACCGCCGGCCCGACGACGCTGAACAACCCGTTCATCACGATCACCATCTCGTCGCCCGCGAACCTCGCCCGGCTCGACGAGATCCGCGCCGAGTCGAAGCGCATCGCGGACGGACGCATCACGCGGGAGGAGGCCGAGGCGATCGCCGAGGACCTTCCGGTCACCGCGGTGCTGCACCACAACATCCACTCGACCGAGATCGGTGCCTCGCAGACGAGCGTGCAGCTCGTGTACGAGCTCGCCACGCGCGACGACGAGACGGTGCGCACGATCCTCGATGAGGCGGTGACCGTGCTGATTCCGTCGGGCAATCCGGACGGTCAGATCATGGTCACCGACTGGTACCGGGAGAACGTCGGGACCGACTTCGAGCGGGCCCGCATGCCGTGGCTCTACCATCACTACGCCGGGCACGACAACAACCGGGACTTCTTCCAGGCCAACCTCGTCGAGACGCAGTACTGGATGGAGCTGATGTACCACGAGACGTACCCGCAGCTCTACCTCGACCAGCACCAGATGGGTCAGAGCGGGCCGCGCATCTTCGTGCCGCCGTACCCGGACCCGATGAACCCGGACGTGCACCCGCTGCAGTGGCAGCAGCTCCAGTTCATCGGCGGCGGGATGGTCGCCGACCTGCAGGCCGAAGGAAAGCAGGGCGTGGTGACCGGCTCGATGTACCGCATCTGGGGGCAGGAAGGCGCGCTCACCGGACGGTATCACAACATCGTCGCGCTCCTCACCGAGACCGCGAGCGCCAACATCGCGAGCGCGGACACTGTCGAGCTCGCGGATCTGGAGCGCGGCGCCGCGCCGGGCCGGGGGCTGAGCGAATACGGCTTCCAGATGGCCTTCGTCGATCCGTGGATGGGTGGCGAGTGGACGCTCGGCGACATCGTCGACTACCAGATGATCTCGGCGCTGTCGTTCCTCGAGCAGGGCGCGCGCTTCCGCGAGCACTACGTGATGGGGCGCTGGCAGATGGCGTCCGAGACGATCGCCCGGGGCGAGTCCGAGGGTCCGGGTGCGTACGTCTTCCCGGCCGACCAGTCCGATCCGATCGCGGCGGCGGAGCTGGCCGCCGCGCTGATCCTGCAGGGTGTCGAGGTGCATGAGGCGACCGAAGCGTTCGACGCCGTCCCGCAGGTCGACGTCTGGTACACGCCCGACGACGGGACGATGGCGATCCCGGAGTGGCAGCGGCGCGCGATGGCCGCGGCGGAGGACGCCGGCGACGGAGGGGAGGGCGACGACGGGGATGAGGACGGCGACGGTCCCGGGCACGAAGAAGGGGAGGAGGGCGAGGGGCACGACGACGACAGGGACGGCGAGGGGCCGCCGACCGAGGCGCGCACCTTCCCGGCCGGCTCCTGGGTCGTCTTCGGCGCGCAGCCGGGGCGCGCCGCCGTGCTCGACCTCCTCGAGGCGCAGAACCGCCGACTCCAGCACGAGTGGCCCGACGGGCCGTTCGTCCGCTCCTACGACGGCGCGGCGTATACGATGCCGATGCAGATGGGCGTCGAGTCCGTGCGGATCGACGCCGAGGAGGTGGGGGCGGTCCGCCGCGCGGACGCCGCGCGCGTCCAGCCGCCGGCGATGCCCACGGCCGACCGGTGGTACGCGTTCAGCGCCCGGGTCACGAGGAACTTCCAGACGGTCAACCGCCTCCTCGAGGCGGGCGTCGGCGTCTCTCGCGGAGCGACGCCCGAGGGGCCGGTCTTCCTGGTCGCGGCGAGCGAGCCGCAGGGCCGCGCCGTGCTGAGCCAGCTCTCCGCCGAGATCGGCACGACGGTCGTCGCGGATCCCGCCGAGCTCGCCGACGTGACACCGCAGCGCCCGGCGCGGATCGGGCTGTATCAGGGGTGGGCCGGAGCCATGGACGAGGGGTGGACCCGCTTCGTCTTCGACGACTTCGACTATCCGTACGTGTCGCTCGGCAACGAGGAGATGCGGGCCGAGGACCTGCGCGAGCGCTTCGACGTCATCGTGATTCCCTCGGAGATCTCGCTCTCGCGACTCATCGAGGGCTCGACCAGCGAGGACGACCCGCCCATGTACCGGGGCGGGATCGGCGAGGAAGGTGTCGAGCGGCTCCAGGCCTTCGTGCGCGAGGGCGGCACGCTCGTCACGCTCGAGCGCGCCGACGAGCTCGTGATCGAGCACTTCGACGTGCCCGTCCGGGACGCTCTGGAGGGTCTCGGTTCGGACGAGCTCTTCCTCCCTTCATCGCTCCTCCGCCTCGAGCTGGACACCGACCATCCGCTCACGGTCGGCAGCCCCGGGGAGGTCGCCGCGAAGTGGGCCGGTGGGCGCGCCTACGAGCCCGCCGACTTCGGGGGCAGCGTCGGCCGCGTCGAGGCGGTCGGCCGCTGGGCCGAGGATCCGGAGCGCGTGCTCATGAGCGGCCTGCTGCACGGGGCGGAGCACCTGGCCGGAAAGGGCGCCGTCCTCGACGTCGAGTACGGACAGGGGCGTATCCTCATGTACGGCTTCCGCGTCCAGCACCGCGCGCAGACGCACGGGACGTTCAAGCTCCTCTTCAACGCGCTCCTTCGGGACGACCCGAGGGCGGCGACCCAGGAGTAGGACCGTCGGGGGCGGGGGGCGCGGGCACAGGCGCCTCGGGAGCGTGGCGACGCGGAGCCGCGGCGCGCGGGTGCTGCCGGCGCTGCTGACCGTCGGCGCCTGTGTCGTCGACGACGGCAAGCTCGGGCGTCCGGTGGCCGTGGACGACCCGCTGAATCCCGCCGTGCTGATCGAGGGCGGGACCTTCCGCACCGGAAGCGACGACTGGCAGGCCGTGGCTCCGCCCGGCAGCCCCTACTCCAAGCAGGACGAGGATCCGCAGACGTGGACGGTCGAGACCTTCTGGCTGCAGAGCCACGAGGTCACGAACGCGGAGTATCGCCGCTTCGATCCGGGTCACGACTTCGAGCCGGATCGCGCCCGGCATCCCGCGGTCGAGGTGACGTGGAGCGAGGCGCTGGCGTACGCGGCGTGGCTCGGCGGGAACCTCCCCTCCGAGGTCGAGTGGGAGTACGCCGCGCGCGGTACGGCCCGCCGCCTCTATCCCTGGGGCGACGATGCGCCGACGTGCGAGCGGGCGCACTACGCCGACTGCGAGCCCCGCACGACCGTGCCCGTGATGTCGCGTCCGGGCGGCGCCACGCCCGAGGGTGTCCACGACCTCGCCGGGAACGCATGGGAGTGGGTCCGCCCGGTCTGGTTCGAGGCCGGTCGGCACCCCGCCAACCCCGACTCCCACCGCCTCAAGGGCGGATCCTTCGCGCATCCGGGGTTCTTTCTGCGCGCCGCCGCCGTCACCAACGACTACCCGCCGGACTACCGGTGGAACAACATCGGCTTCCGCGTGGCGTGGCCGGCGACATCGTGCGGCGATTCCTGCGTAGAGAGATGAGGACGATTCGACGGGCCGGTCGCGACCACCGGGAGGGCGCTTGATGAGATCGATGCGGGACGTGGCGCCGCTCCTCGTGGCGCTCACCCTCGCGGCGTGCGGCGACGGAGAGCTCCCGCTGGAGCCCGTGACCGGGGACGACCTCCTCCTCCTCACCCAGAGCGAGGACCTCGTCTGGTTCCCGCTGGTCCAGTACCGGGGCTCGGTCGTGGTCGACGAGGCGGGGTGCATGCGCCTCGACCTGGAGGCGCCCGACAACGCGACGATCGTGTGGCCGAGCGGAACGACGGTCTGGATGCGCGGCGAGACGCGGATCCTGCGCAACGAGTTCGGCCGGGAGATGCTCGACATCGGCGAGCGTGGCCGCTTCTCCGGAGGCTACGCCGCCGCGCTCGAGGAGCTCACCGACCTCACCTCGGAGGAGCGGGAGGACGTGCGGGACCGGTGTCCCGGCCCGTACTGGCTGGTGACCGACGGCACCGTCCGGCGCGATCCGGGCTAGCGCGCCGGACGCACGTCGCTAATATATCGTCTCACATACTATGTGAGGCGATCCATGGCGAGAGTGCAGGGGGAGTGGATGCGGGGGGCGGGGCCGCTCGCGGTGCTCAAGCTCCTCGAGGGCGGTGACATGTACGGCTACCAGCTCGCCGAGGCGCTGGAGCGCCGCTCCGACGGGCT
>CALJLC010000171.1 GCA_937982605.1 uncultured Gemmatimonadales bacterium
TCAGCACGTGGCCGTGACCCCGACGTGGAACGAGACCGCCTACTTCGCCGACTACGTCCTGCCGATGGGTCATTCGTCCGAGCGTCACGACCTCACGTCGTACGAACAGTACGACGGCCAGTGGATCGGCTTCCGCCAGCCGGTGCTGCGGACCGCCCGCGAGCGGCTCGGGGAGGCGGTCCGCGACACCCGGGAGGTCAACCCGGGAGAGGTCTGGGAGGAGAACGAGTTCTGGATCGAGCTGACGTGGCGGATCGACCCGGACGGCTCCCTTGGGATCCGGCAGTTCTTCGAGTCGCTCGAGCGCCCCGGCGAGAAGATGACCGTCGACGAGTACTACGGCTGGATCTTCGAGCACTCGGTGCCGGGGCTGCCCGAGGCCGCCGCGGCGGAGGGCCTGTCGCCGCTGGCGTACATGCGGCAGTACGGCGCCTTCGAGGTGGCCCGCAAGGTCGGCCGGGTCTACGAGCAGGCGGTGCCCGACGCCGAGCTCGAGGACGTGCACGTCGACGCCCGGGGTCGGGTCTACACGAGGGCTCCGGTGCCGCCGAGCCCCAGGGCCCCCGGTGGCACGAAGATCGACCCCGATCCGGAGGGGCGCCGCCGGGTCGGCGTCCGCGTGGACGGTGAGATCGTCCGCGGATGGCCGACGCCTTCGGGTAAGCTCGAGTTCTTCTCGCCGACGTTGCACGCGTGGGGCTGGCCCGAGCTGGCGGTGCCGACGTACGTGAAGAGCCACGTGCATCCGGAGCGTCTCGACGCCGACCAGATGCCGCTCATCACGACCTTCCGCGTGCCGGTGCAGATCCACACGCGCAGCGCCAACGCCAAGTGGCTGGACGAGATCGCGCACACCAACCCGCTGTGGATCCACCCGACGGACGCCGCGCGGCTGGGCGTGTCCCGGACGGGCGACCTCGTTCGCGTCGAGACGGACCTGGGGCACTTCGTCCTCAAGGCGTGGATCACCGAGGGCATCCGCCCGGGTGTGCTCGCGTGCAGCCACCACATGGGCCGCTGGAAGCCCGAGGGGCACCAGGGTCAGCGCATCGGCATGATGACGGTCGCGCTCGACCGGGAGGGGTCGGAGTGGGGCCTCCGGCGCACGAAGGGCGGAGGACCGTTCGAGTCCTCCGATCCGGATACGCTGCGGGTGTGGTGGACCGACGTGGGAGTGCACCAGAACCTCACCCACGGCGTACACCCGGACCCCGTCTCCGGCATGCACTGCTGGCACCAGGCGGTCCGCGTCCGCCCGGCGCAGCCGGGAGACGCCTTCGGCGACGTCTTCGTCGACACGGCCCGGTCCCGTCGGGTCTACGAGGAGTGGCTTGCCCTGGCGCGGCCGGCCACGCTCCACTCCCCGGATGGCACACGCCGACCCTGGTGGATGCTTCGGCCGGTGCGTCCGGAGCGGGCGGCGTACGCCCTTCCGGACCGCGAGCCGGTCGGTGCCTGAGCAACCCCGGGTCGAGCTGATCCGGGGCCTCGCGGTGCTTGCGGAGGCTCCGGGCGAAGGTGCCGAAGGCCTGGCTCGTGCGCTCGGACTCCAACGGTGCCCGACGCGGTCGGAGTACGCCGACGTCTTCCTCTTCCAGCTCTACCCCTACGCGTCGGTCCATCTGGGACCCGAGGGGATGATCGGCGGGGAGGCCCGGGACCGGGTGGCGGGCCTGTGGCGGGCCCTGGGGCTCACCCCACCCGCCGAGCCCGACCACCTGGCGGCGCTGCTGGGCCTCTACGCGTCGCTGTTGGAGCGCGAATCCGAGGTGACCGACCCGGCGGAGCGTCTTCTCCTGGAGCGCGCGCGAGCCACCCTCCTGCTCGAGCATCTCGAGCCGTGGGTGTTCGCCCTGGCGGAACGGATTCACGAGCTCGCGCCGGCCCCCTACCGCGAGTGGGCGCGGCTTCTCGCGGATACGCTGCGCGCGGAGCTGGCGGCCGTCGACGACGCGCTGGACTCCGGTCGTCTCTCGGTGCATCTGCGTGACGCGCCGGCGCTCCCGGACCCTCGCGTCGAGGGTGGAGCCGCTTTCCTCGAGGGGCTGCTGGCACCGGTCCGCAGCGGGGCGATCCTGACGCGCGCGGACCTCGCTCGCGCGGCCGTCGCCGGGGAGGTGGCGCTCCGCGCGGGCGAGCGCCGGTACGTCCTGGAGCACCTCCTGGCGCAGGACGCGCCCGGCGTGCTGGTGCGGATCGCCGCCGAGGTGCGACGACAGGCGTCCCGGCACGACGCCCGTGCGGGGCATGCTCGGTCCGGCGCCTTCTTCGCAGCCAGGGCCCGGGCGGCCGCGGCGCTGCTGGAGGAGCTCGCCGCGACCGGGGCGGAGAGCGGCGAGACGGCGCGGGCGGCGTCCGGAGCCGAGGCTCGATCCGGAGCCGCGGCAGGGGCCGAAACCGGAGCGGGGGCAGGATCCGAGGCGGGAGCCGGATGAGGAAGGAGCCACCGGGCCGGCTCGCCCGAGCCGACGTGCTGGCGGGCCTGAGCGTGGCCCTGGTCCTCGTGCCCCAGGCGATGGCGTCCGCCGAGCTCGCGGGGCTTCCCCCGCACCACGGCCTGTACGCCGCGACGCTCCCGCTCGTCGCGGCGGCGTTCTGGGCCTCGTCGCCCTACCTGCAGACGGGCCCCGTGGCGCTCACCGGTCTCCTCACCTTCGGGGCGCTGGTTCCGCTCGCCCCGACGGGAACGGCAGAGTACGCGGCGCTGGCCGCGCTCCTGGCGCTCGTCGTCGGCGTGGCGCGACTCCTGGTGGGCCTCCTCCGCGCGGGCTGGCTCGTGTACCTGATGTCGCATGCGATGATGACGGGGTTCCTGTCCGCCGCGGCGATCCTCATCATCTCCTCCCAGCTCCCGGGGGCGCTCGGGAGCGCGACACCCCCCGACGCCGGCGTCCTCCAGCGCGCCTGGTTCGCGGTCTCGAACCCCGGCTCGTGGGAGCCGGCCGCGATCGGGCTCTCCCTCTTCACGATCGCCGTCGTCGCCGGATCCGCGCGGATCCACCCGCTCGTGCCGGGCGTCCTGATCGCGGCGACGGCCGGGCTCGCCTTCTCCGTCGTCTCGGACTACCGAGGCGACACCGTGGGGAGCATTCCCGCGGGGCTTCCGCCCCTGGGCTTCGACCTGCCGTGGAGCCGCCTGCCGGCGCTGATCGTTCCCGGCGTGGTGATCTCGGTGATCGGCTTCGCGGAGGGCGTCTCGATCTCCAGGCTCTTCGCCTCGCAGGACCGGCAGCGGTGGGATGCCGACCGCGAATTCCTTTCCAAGGGGGTCGGCAACATCGTCGCCGCCTTCACCGGCGGCCTCCCGGTCGGCGGCTCCCTCTCGCGGACGAGCATCAATCGCCTGGCGGGGGCGCGCAGCCGCTGGAGCGGCCTGGTCACGGGGGTGGCGGTGCTCTGTTTCCTCCCCTTCGCGTCGGTGCTGAGCGCGCTGCCGCGCGCGATCCTCTCCGCGATCGTCGTGACGGCCATCTGGAAGTTGATCCGGCCCGGCGCGATCCTCGCCATCTGGCGCGTCTCCCGGGCGGAGGGCGCGGTGGCGCTCTTCACCTTCGTGGCCACGCTCGCGCTCGCGCCCCAGATCGACCGCGCCATCCTCCTCGGGGTGGCGCTCTCGGCCTTCGTGCACCTCTTCCGCGAGCTGCGCCCGCAGGTCGCCTGGGAGCGCGACGGTGACACGCTGGTGCTCGAGCCGAGCGGCGTGCTATGGTTCGGCTCGGCGCCGGCGCTCGAGGACGCGATGTTCGCGCGGCTCGCCGAGGAGGACGACGTACGCCACGTCGTCGTGCGCTGCGGGGGGCTGGGCCGAATCGACCTGTCCGGCGCCTACGCGCTCGCCGAGCTCGTCGCCCAGTGCCGCCTGGCCGGTATCGAGACCCGGATCGAGGAAATCCCGGAGCACGCCGCCCGTCTGATGCACAACGCCGGCGTCAGCGAGCTCGACGACGGCGGCGGATCGACCGAAACCGGAACCGGAGAGCCGCGGGACTCGTAGTGTGCAGGAGCCTCGGGCTCTACCTTGGCGCTGCCGGGGTTCACGAAGTCAGGATCGCGAGGGATACCATGTTCGAGCTGATCGCCGTCGGC
>CALJLC010000172.1 GCA_937982605.1 uncultured Gemmatimonadales bacterium
GGGGCGAAGCCCCCGGCCGTCTCGAAGGACTCGAGCGCGGCCGCCGTGCGCCCCTGGGCCCGGTACGACGCACCGAGGGCCGACCAGGCGGCACCGCTGGCGCCGTCGACCTCGATGGCGCGGAGCGCCGCCCGCTCGCTCTGCGCGAGCCGGTTCGCCCACAGGAGCGCCTTGGAGCGCCCGACGAGTGCGCGCATCTCCTCGGACTCCGCCTCCAGAACGGTGTCGTACTCGGCCAGGGAGCCGTCGTAATCCCCTGCGAAGGCGAGCGCCGAGGCGAGGCCGAGACGCGACTCGAGGTCGTCCGGGTCCTCGGCGAGGAGCTCCCGGTACGTCCGGATGGCACGTTCGCTCTGCGCCGCCCACGCGCGCGTGCGCGCCGCCTGACGCCGGAAGCCGGCGTCCCCGGAGCTGATCGTCAGGAGCCGCTCGTAGCTCTCCAGCGAGGCCTCCACGTCGCCCGTCCATGCCTGGAAGGTGGCGAGCGCGTCGAGCGCGTCGGCGTGGTCCGGCACGAGCGCGAGCACCTCCTCGGCCTCGCGCATGCCGCGCGGAACGTCACCCATCCACGCGTACACGCGCGCCCGCGCCACCCTGCCGTCGAAGTTGCCGGGCTCCAGGTCGACGAGCAGGTCGAGCAGCTCGAGCGCGGCGGCGTACTCCTCCCGCCAGGAGTGGATCTGGCCCGCCCGCAGCAGCGCCATCCCGTCGGTCGGGTCGCGGTCGAGCCGGGCCGAGTAAAGGGTGAAGGCCCGGTCGACCTCCCCGTCGGCCCACGCCCGGTCCGCCTCGTCCGTGGGACCGCGCACCGCGCCCGCGCCGTCGAGGCGGGCCAGGTACTCGGCGGCGGTGGGGTGATCCGGGACCAGCACGCGAACGCGTTCGAAGCGGGCTCGCACCGCGGCACGGTCTCCGGAGCGCCATGCCACGAGCCCGAGCCCGACCAGCGCGTCGACGTTGTTGGGCTCGGCGTCCACGACGACCCGGAAGAGGTCCCCGGCGGCGTCGTCGTTGCCCGCGCGCAGCTCGACGTACGCCAGCCCGGTCCGGGCGTAGTGGTCGTTGGGGCAGGTGTCGAGCGCGCCCCGGAAGGCTCCGCGCGCGTCGGCCATCTCTCCGGCCTGGTAGGCGGTCCAGCCGGCCTCGGCGTCCCGACCGGAGGCGGAGGGACACGGATCCTGACCGTGGAGCGCCGGCGGGACGAGGGCGGCCGTCAGGGCGAGGAGGATCGTCGTTCCGCCCGTCGGCTTGATGGTCATCCCGTGTCTCCGGGCGTCGGTTCGCGCCTCGTCACGGCGAATTCTCCCCGTCCGTCGCCTTCGGTCAAGGATCGCGATCGCCTCAGACGACACGCACGTCCGGCTCGACCTCCTCGGCCCAGGCGCGGAGCCCCCCGCGCAACGAGACCACGCGCTCGAATCCGGCGTCGCGGAGGCGTCTCGCGGCCGTCCGGCTCCGCTGTCCGCTCCGGCAGTAGGCGACGACGGGCCGGCCGCGTGGCACCTCGCCGAGCCGGTCTCCGAGCTCTCCCAGGGGAATCAGCCGAGCGCCCCGGCCCGCGAGGCTTCCGACGGCCCACTCCCACGGCTCGCGCACGTCGAGAAGGAACGGCTCCGCGCCGTCGCCGAGGAGGCGGGAGAGCTCCTCGGCGCCGATCTCCTCGACCGGGGCGGCGGACGCCTCCACGGTCGATCCCGACGGGGCCACGCCGCAGAACACCTCGTAGTCGATGAGCTCCGTCAGCGTGGGCTCGTCTCCGCACACCGGGCACGCGGGGTTCCGGCGGAGCGCGACCTCGCGCCAGCTCGCCTCGAGCGCGTCGAAGATGAGCAGCCGCCCGGCCAGCGAAGTCCCCGCCCCGAGCAGGAGCTTGATCGTCTCCATCGCCTGCATCGACCCGATGATGCCGGGAAGCGCCCCGAGCACGCCGCCCTCCGCGCAGTTGGGCACGAGCCCCGGGGGCGGCGGCTCGCGGAAGAGGCAGCGGTAGCACGGGCCGCCGTCGACGCCGAAGACCGACACCTGACCCTCCCAGCGGAAGACCGAGCCGTAGACGTTCGGCTTGCCCAGCAGAACGCAGGCGTCGTTGACGAGGTAGCGCGTCGGGAAGTTGTCGGTGCCGTCGACCACGACGTCGTATCCGTCGAGGATGCGCAGGGCGTTGTCGGAGTCGAGGCGCTCCTCGTGCCGCTCCACCGAGACGAGCGGATTCGCGTCGGCGATGCGTTCCACCGCGCTGTCCATCTTGGAGCGACCGACGTCCTTCGTGCCGTGCAGGAGCTGGCGCTGGAGATTGCTCTCGTCCACGGTGTCGAACTCGACGATGCCCAGGGTGCCGACGCCGGCCGCCGCCAGGTAGAGCGCCAGCGGCGAGCCGAGCCCGCCCGCCCCGACACACAGGACGCGCGACTCCCGCAGCTTCTCCTGTCCCTCGACGCCCACGTGGGGCAGCGCGAGGTGCCGCGCGTACCGGTACAGCTCGTCCCGGCCGAGCCCCGGCGCGCTCACGGCGCCGCTCCCGCGGCGAGCAGGCCGCGCGGGCCGCCCTCGGCCATGAGCTGGAACGCCATCGCGTCGTCGCGCAGCCGCTCGACCACCTCGGGTCCGAGCCCGGCCACCTCCGCCGCGTCGGCGAGTCGGAGCGCCATGAGATAGAACTGCCACGGGATCATCGTGGTGGAGCGGTCGGGCCAGATGTCGCGGTCACGCAGTCCGCGATACCGGTATATCTCGTCGTAGAGGGTGAGCGAGTGCTCGAGGTCGTACCACGCGGCCCCGTACTCGGGCGTCCCCTGCACCAGCCCCTCCAGCGATTCGGTCTCGACGCTACGCAGCTCGAGCTTCACGGGGAGCCCGTGATGCACGCCCCAACGGGACAGCCCGAGCTGCTGGATGAGCCCCGCGGACGAGGAGAAGTAGATCGGGCGCTCGAGCGCCGCGTCGCTGATGATGCGGATGGCGAGCTGCTGGCTCCGGTCGAGCACCATGCCGGCCGGGTAGGTGACCGCCAGCCTGGGCAGCCGAACCGTCATGTCCTCGGGCAGGCGAACGGTCCCGACGCGGTCCATGACGTCGCGGCCGAGGGTGAGGATCGGGCCAGCCGGAGGCCCCGGATCCTCGTAGAGCCCGGGTGCGAGCGAAGGATCGAAGGCGCGCTGGTTGGTGGGAAGGGTCAGCTCCTGGAGCTGGCGCGGATACCACGAGGTGAAGAGGTACTGCCCCACGATCACCGTCACGTCCTTCCGGACGCCCTCGACCTCCTGCATGTACCAGAGCGGGAACGTGTCGTTGTCACCGTTGGTGAAGAGGACCGCGTACGGCTCCACGCTCATGAGGAGATCGTACGCCCAGTCGCGCGCGGCATAGTCGCCGGAGCGGCTCGCCCAGCTCCAGTTGAAGACGAGCGGAACGAAGGCGACGGCCAGGATCGGCGCCGTCAGTCCGTAGCGGGCGCGTCCGCCGCCGAGCGCCGCCGAGACGGTGTGCCACGTCCACGCCAGGCCGATGCCGGCCAGGCAGCCCCACACCAGGAAGCCCGCCACGAAGAAGTAGTCCCGCTCCCGGACCTCCCGCTCGGACTGGGGCAGGTTGGCGTGCAGCGAATAGCCGTGTCGGAAGTTGAGGTAGACGACCAGCCCGACGGTGAGCGTGATCGTGAGGACGCTCAGATAGGCGAAGAGCGTGCGGTCGGAGCGCCACGCAGCGGCCAGCCCGGCGGCTCCCAGAACGAGGAAGAGGAGCGTGAACGGCAGCCGCGCGGGACTGGGGATCGCGGACGCGTCCAGCCCGCGGGACCACTGCCATTCGAAGTACTGGGCGTAGGTCCGGAACTGGGCGCCGAACGGCGCCTTGCGCTGCGTGATGGGCGGAGTCTGGTACTGCTCGCGGGCGAGGTTGGCCGCGAGCGGCCTGCACCCCAGACGACCGTGCGAGTAGATCGCGGCGGCCGCTCCGCCGATCGACTCGCATACCGGGTCTCCTTCGTTGATGACCGGGTCGAGCTCGGCGCGAACCGGGAGGACGAAGTTGAACGACAGGCCGAGCACGACCAGCGCCAAGCCCCGGCCGAGGAACGACGGGGTGAGCACGCGGCCCGGACCGGCGAGCACCACGAGCACCGCGACCGCCGGGAGCGCGAGAAGCGACATGAGGTGGCTCGTCGAGCCGATCACGGCCAGGAAGAGCGCCCACAGCAGGAGTCGCGCGCTGCCCGGCTCGTCCCGCCGATCCCGCCAGCGTACGGCGAGCCAGGTCACCACGCCGATGCTGAGCACGCTCAGCGTGTAGACCTTCTCGGTGACGTTCGACTGGTTCCAGACCGTGAAGGCCGTCGCGCCGAGCAGCGCGGCGGCCGCGGCGCCGACGCGTGCCGTGTGCTCCGAGGGCAGCACGCCGCGGAGCACGCGGTGGGCCACGAGATAGAAGAAGCCGGTGGCGGCCGCACTCGTTGCCGCGGCGAACAGGTTGATCCGCACCGCCACCGGGAGGCCCGTGGGCGCGAGGAGAAGGCTCCAGACCTTCGCCACCACGACGAAGAAGGGGTTCCCGGGCGGGTGGGGGATCCCCAGGACGTGGGCCGTGGCGATGTACTCGCTCGTGTCCCAGAAGGCCGTCGTCGGCGCCAGCGTCCACGCGTAGAGCGCGAACGCGGCGAGCGCCGCCGCGGCGGCGGCTCCGTACGGGGGCCCGTCCGAAGGGTGGCGCGAATCCACCCCGCTCACCGGCCCGTCCACGCGGTCATCTGGCACCATCCCCTCTCGTCTCGGCTCCGGACCCGGGAGGCTCTACCCCGGAAGCCCGCCGTGTGCCACGTCGGCCACGAGCTCGAGCACGCGGTCGACCTCGGCGGGCGTGTTGTAGAGGTGTGTCGACAGCCGCATCCAGCCGTACCCGTATTCGCCGATCACCCGGGTACGCACGTTGGCCGCCCGAGCCAGGTGGCGCTGGAGCGCGGACGACTCCACGCCGTCGATGGCGAACGAGACCATGGCGCCTTTCATCGCCTCGTCCCCAGGGGTGACGACCGTGGTTCGCGGCAACGCCCGGAGTCCCCGCTCGAGGCGTGCGCGCAGGTGGCGTACACGAGCCTCGATCCGGGCCGGACCGACGGCGTCGAGGAAGGCGACGGCAGCCAGCAGCCCCGCCGGCCGCGACTCGTCGATCGTGCCCATGTGGTTGAAGCGGTGCGCCCCGAGCGACCGGTCGTCCCACCCGCCGGAGGCGAGCGTCGGCCAAAGGCGCGTGCGCCACTCCCCTCGGAGCCAGAGCAGCCCCGTCCCCTGTGCCGCGAGCATCCACTTGTGCGGCGACGACGCATAGAAGTCCGCGCCCGTCCGCTCGACGTCGAGCTCCAGCATCCCGGGTGGATGCGCGCCGTCGACCACGAAGACGATGCCCCGCGCCCGGCAGCGCGAAGCAAGCTCCTCGACCGGGAGCCGGGTCCCCGTCGTGAAGGTCAGGTGCGAGACGGTCACCACCCGGGTCCGGTCTCCCACCTCGGCCCAGATCGCGTCGACGAGCCCGGACGGAGAGTCGGCGGGCACGGGAAGCGCCGCGATCCTCGGCACGACGCCCCGCCGGGCGGCGGCGAGGCGCCATGGCTCGAGCCCCCCGATGTGCTCGTGGTCGGTCGTGACGACCTCGTCTCCCTCCTCGAGCTCCAGGCCCGCGGCCACGAAGCTCATCGCCTCGGTGGTGTTGCGCGGGAAGACGTAGCCCTCCGGGTCGCCCCCGAGGAGCCCGGCCAGGGCCGCCTTCAGGTCGTCCCAGGAGACGCCGGGCGGATACGTCCGGGCCACCCTGAGCGCGTGCTCGGAGACGGCCTCCACGACGACCCGCGGCGACGGGCCGAGCGTACCGTTGTTGAGGTAGATCCGGTCGTCCGGCAGCAGGAAGGCACGACGCACGTGGGCCCAGAAGGGCTCGTCGTCGGGGGCGCCGCCGGTCGCCAGCTCGGTGGCCAGCGCCTCCACCCTGCGCGGCCACGCCAGCGTGCCCCCGACCGAAGCGCCGAGCGCCGTGAGAAAGCGCCGCCGATCCCAGCCCACCCCTCGGCTCAGTCGGTCTTCACCGCGATGAAGGAGATCTCGATCAGTGCCCCGCCGACGAGCCCGGAGATCTCGACGGCCACACGCGAGGGAGCGTCGATCCCCTCGAAGTACTGGGCGTACGCCGCGTTCATCTCCCCGTAGCCGTCGATGTCGGTGACGTAGACGGTGGCGCGCACGAGGTCGCCGTAGTCCATGCCCAGCTCCTCGAGGAGCTCGCCGAACGCCCGCATGATGTTGTGCGTCTCCGCGGCCATGCGACCCTCGGTCATGGCGCGCGTCTCGGCGGTGGCGCCGAGCTTCCCGGAAAGCCAGTAGGTGTTGCCCACCTGGATCGCCGCGCTGAAGGGGAGCCGCGACGACGGCTGGTGGGCGATGCGCGGGCCCTCCTGGGCCACGAGCGGCTGGGCGACGAAGGCGAGGGCGGCGAGGGCGAGAGCGAGGCGCTTCACGTTGGCTCCTGGGTTCGGCAGGCGGGTCCGCGCGGAAGACGGCGCGGTCGGCGGATCTTGTCCGGCCCGGGAGCGCGGTGCAAGGCGTCGGGGCGCTACGGCCTTCCCGCATGCCGTAGGTTGGAGGCATGACGCCGTTCAGCAGCCGGACGCTCCGGTACGCGCGCGCCTGGATCGCCGGCCCGCACGCCTTCGTCGAGGAGGATCTCTCGCTCGATCGTGACGGCGTCGAGGTACCGGCCTCGGTCGTTCGCCCTCGCGGCCCGGCCGGGGCGTACCCGGCGTGGGTCGTCCTGCACGGCATCACGAGGCCGGGCCGGGCCCACGAGCAGCTCGTCCGCTTCACGCGCTCGGTCGCTTCCGCGGGCCTTCTCGCGATCGTCCCGGAGGTCCCGGAGTGGCGGGAGCTGCGGCTGACTCCGCACCTGGCGGTCCCGACGATCGCGGCTGCCGTCCGGGGGCTGCGCGACGCGGGGCTGCTGCGCGGGGACGGCGTCGGGGTCATCGGCTTCTCCTTCGGTGCGCCGCACGCCATCGCGAGCGCGGGTCATCCCGACCTGGAGGGGTCGGTGCGCGGCGCCTGCGGCTTCGGCGGTTACGGCGAGCTCGGCTCGACCTTCCGCTTCATGATGACCGGCGAGCACGGTTGGGGGGATCGGTCCTGGGTGCACCGGCCCGATCCGTACGGCCGCTGGATCGTCGCGGCCAACTACCTCACGGCGGTACCCGCCCACGCGGACGCCTCCGACGTGGCCGAAGCGCTTCGGAAGCTGGCGGCGCACGCCGGCGACCACCGGCGGCCCTCCTGGGACCCGGTCTACGATCCCGTCATCGACGGGCTCCGCAACACGATCGCGGAGGAGCGCCGTCCGCTCTTCGATCTCTTCGCGCCCCGGTCCGACCGGCCGGCCGACGAGGCACGCGGAAGCGCCGTGCCGTCGCGGGCGACGCTCGCGGAGGAGCTCGCCGCGGCCGCCCGGCTCCGCGACCCGCAGCTCGATCCGGCGGAGCCGCTCGGTGAAGTCACGCGGCCCGTGAGCCTCCTGCACGGTCGCGCCGACCATCTCATCCCGTTCACGGAGGCGTACCGGCTTCGCTCGGCCCTCACCTCGACCGCCGCGGCGGTGACGGTGACCCGGCTCTTCGGCCATTCCGCGCAGGACACCTTCCCGCTCTCCAGCGCCGTCCGCGAGGTCCCGGCCTTCGCGCGGGC
>CALJLC010000173.1 GCA_937982605.1 uncultured Gemmatimonadales bacterium
CCCCGCGGTCCGCGCGTACTTCGTGCCGTCGTACATCGCCTCCACCGAGACCGGTGGGAGGTAGTAGCGGCCGAGGTAGGCGGCGTTGACCAGCACGGTGAAGGTGCGCGAACGGCCGGCGTCGAGGGAGAAGTAGGTATGGATCCGGTCGTCGCGGACGTCCTGGTAGTCGAACGGCGCCTGCCCGTC
The DNA here is from genome assembly GCA_937982605.1 of uncultured Gemmatimonadales bacterium. Lineage (GTDB taxonomy): Bacteria > Gemmatimonadota > Gemmatimonadetes > Longimicrobiales > Gaopeijiaceae > UBA2589. Next base: position 190 of record CALJLC010000173.1, read on the forward strand.
CTCCGTCAGCCGCGCGTTGAGGATCTCCCAACCCGCGGGGAGTCGGTGCTCGAGCGCGAGGTTGTCGAGGCGGATCCGCGTCGTGTTCGACACGCGAACACGGACCATGAGGTCCGTGCCCTGCTGGACCGACCGCTCGTCGATGACCTCCCCGCCGGGCGTCAGGTACTCCACTGCGACCGCCAGACCTTCGGCGGCGGCCACCTCGTCTCCCGTGGGAGGCATCCCTTCGGACATCACGCTCGCGTAGAGCGTGCGATCCGTCGTGTTCACGACCTCCAGCACCTCGCCGGCCGCGTCCAGCGCCCCGAGGTCCGCGGTGTGGATCGGCGTCGGGGACGACACCGCGCTCGCGGCGGCACCCGCACGGCCGAAGTCGAAGGCGAAGCCCGAGCCCGAGCCGTCGACGTCGTACATCTGCGCCATCGCCAGGAGTGCCCACGCGATGGTGTGGCTGCTCAGCCACCGGTTCGAGTAGAGCGCGTCCGAGACCTCCCGCGCGAGCCCTTCGGCCTCCTGGTCGATCCCGAGCGCCACGAGCGCGGTCAGCCGCACGGACATGTCCCGGAAGCGGGAGCCGAAGCTCCAGCCCGGACGGTCGTACTCCGGAACCTGGCGCTCGGCCTGGGCCGCGACTTCGAGCCCGACGTCGCGCAGTCCCGACAGCGCGTAGGCCGCCGCGAGCAGCCACGACGACACGAAGCCGCGCTCGTCGGACGCCCGCAGCCGGTTCATGGCGCCCATGTCCGCGCGTCCGGCGAGCGCCAGGGTATAGAGCCGATAGGCGTGGTCCATCGCGGGCACGTCCCCGCCGGCCCTCCACGCCTGGGCGGTCGTGCGCTGGTGCTCCAGCCACGCCGACTTCATGGCGGGTGTCACGTAGTACCCTCGCCGCTCGGCCTCGACGAGGAAGTGTCCCACGTAGTTCGTTGCCCACGAAGCGCGGGCATCGTAGGAGGCGGACCGGCTTCCGCCCGGCCAGTAGGAGACCGACCCGTCGGGTAGCTGGTATCCCCGGATCCGGTCGGTGACCATGCGGATGCGCGCGTCGATCGTGTCGCGACGCTCCTGGTCCATGCGCACGAGCCCCGGCAGGTAGAGCTGCGGGAAGACCGCCGAGACCATGTGCTCGATGTCGCCCCGCGGTGCTCGGGTGAGAGATCGCAGGCGGGCCTCGAGGTTGAGCGGAGGCAGCGTCGTGACCTCCAGCACCGACCGATTCGTGCCGGGCAGCCCGTGGGGAATCACGTTCGGTGACCAGCGCTCCCCCGGCTCGAGCTCCACCGCCTCGCGGCGGACGGTCATCGGGTTCGGGCTGCGCACGGTGAGGAAGATCTCCGAGCGGGTGTTGTGCTCGCCGCTGCTGGCGGTCACGACGATGCGCCCCGTGCCGAGCCCGGAGCCGACGTGCAGGGTGAGGAAGGCCATCTCCTCGCCGGGCGCGTCGAAGGTCACGGTGGCCGTGGGGCTTCCGAGCACCTCGAAGTGGTCGTCCGTCTCCACACGCACCGTCGCGTCGCGCACGTCCTCGGTCATCGCGAAGACCGAGACCGGGAGCGTGATCTGCTCGTCCGGCCCCACGACCCGCGGCAGTGTGGCCAGGATCGAGAGCGGCTCTCGCACGAAGACGGACTTGTCCGCCCGTCCGTAGGCGCCGTCCCGCCCGGCCACGACCATGACGCGCACGGCGCCGATATACTGTGGCAGGTCGACGTCGTGCCGGTCCGTCGCCCCCGGGGCCAGGTCGAACGGCCCGAGGTAGCGGACGACCGGGGGATACCGGCTCGGCTCGGATTCCTCGAGCTCACCGGCCGCGCCTCCGCCCAGCGCGAGGAGCCGCTCGAGCGCTCCACCGTAGGCACCCACGACGTGGTCGAAGACGTCCCACGTGCGCACGCCGAGGCGCTCCTTCTGGTAGAAGTGGGCGTGCAGGTTGGGGGTCTCGAAGTTCGTGAGGTCGAGCAGGCCTTCGTCCACGACCGCGATCGTGTACGTCATCGGCCGACCGGAAGCCTCGGACACCGACACGGGGACGCTGCGGTCCGGCCGCCACTCGTCGGCCGCCTCGATCACCGGCACGAGCCGGGTGCCGGGATCGGTCACGTTCAGCGGGATGACGCCGTAGAGGCGGAGCGGCCGGTCGTTGTCCCGACCCTGATGAGGCTGGATCATCGTCACCGAGAGGTAGGCGGTCGGGGCCATCTCGGCGGTGACGGGGACCTCGAACCGGGTACGGGCCTCGTCGAACTCGACCCAGCGCGCGTCGAGAATGCGTGCGCCGTTCTCCAGCGTCACGAGCGCCCGGCCCTGCTCGGCCCGGGGCAGCTCGATCCGCGCGGTCTGCCCGACGGTGTACTCCTCCTGGTCGGCCGCCAGATCGAGCACGGACGCTCCGACGCCCGACTGCTGCTGCGGTCGCCCGGCCCAGCCGGGCCAGTCCACGTAGAAGACCCGACCGGTGCAGTGGCCACCCTGGGCGTCGCAGATGCGGACGAGGTACCGGCCCCATTCCGGATAGTCGATCCGGAACGGCCAGGTCGTCCGGCCGTCCTCCCCGGTCGCGACCGCGCCGCGGGCCACCACCGCCCGGTGCTGCGACGACGCGTACTGCGCCATCGACTCACCCGAGCGATCCCACCACCAGCGCCAGTTCAGCTTGTAGACGGTGACCTGGAGGTCCGAGACCGGGACCGCCCGACCGTCCGCATCGACGGTGGCCACCTCGAAGGTGTGTGTCGTGTCGGTCACGAGCGTGCCGCGCCGCGTGCCGGCCGGCACCCGCACGCCGACGTAGCGCCGGTACGGCGAGTAGGGGACGGCGCGCCGACTCGTGCTGAACGCTCCACCCCGCTCGAACACGCGCGACGTGAACTGGGCCGAGACCATGCCCGCCGCCTGTCCGCTCGGGGTGATCGTCGCCGAGAACGTGGCGCGCCCGTCGGCGTCGAGCTCGCCGTCGAAGATCGTCTGCGACTCGCCGGAGAAGCTCCGGGCCGGATCGTCGAAGCCGAAGTCCGGGAAGGCCTCGAACGACGTCCGCGCCGGGCGGAGCCGGACCTGGACGTCCGCGCGCAGCTCTCGCGCCGTGGCGCCGCTCAGCCACTGACCGAAGAGGCCGATCTCCGCGGTCTCGCCCCCGAAGAGCCGACCCGTGCCTCCCACGTCGAGGTCGATCCGGAGCCGGTTCGGCACGACGGTCTCCACCGAGAGCGCCTTGGTGAAGCGGCTGCCCCCCACCGTGACCGCGGCGCTCCACGTGCCGGTGGGTGCCTCGGCGCTCGTGGCGAAGGCGAACGGATAGAAGCCGTGCGTGGGGGTCGTGTTGGTGATGGAGCGGACGAGCTGCCCGCGCGGGTCGAAGACCTGCATCGTGGCGGGGTGGCGCTCCGGCATCTCGCCGTCGTCCTGGGCCACGAAGGTCAGATGCAGCGTGTCACCCGGGCGCCACACGCCGCGCTCGCCGTAGACGAACCCCTTGAGTCCGTTCGAGACGGCGACCCCCCCGACGTCGAAGTGGCTCGTGCTCAGCGCCGAGCCGGCGCTCATCCGCAGGTAGCCCCGGTCCGGGCCCTTCTCGGCCAGCGCGTAGAACGGCGTGTCGTCGAGATCGAGGCGTGCCATCCCGTCGGAGTCCGTGGTCACCGACGCGATCGGGCGATCCTGGAAGTTCAGGAAGGTCACCTCGACGCCGCCCTCCGGCTCCGAGGTGCCGAGGTCGGTCGTGGTGACCAGCACCGAGCCGAGCTCGTCGCGCTTGGCCAGGATGCCGAGGTTCGAGGTCAGGAAGTTGCGTCCGGCCTTCGTCTGGTCAGAGAAGCGGTAGTAGGCGTCCTTGCACGGATCGTCTCGGTCCGCGAAGAGCATCGGCACGGAAGCGTCGTACGAGACCTCGGTGCCGGCCCAGTTGCCCATCGCCTGGTAGCCGTAGTCGTCGATGTCGCTCGGGGGGGTCTCCCGCACCACCGGCACGGCGATCTCTTCCTCCGAGCAGGCGTACGTCGAGTTGCCCCGGTTGACGGAGAGGGTGAGGCGGACCATTCCCCAGGCGTCGTCGCCCATGAGGTCCGAAACGTCGAGCAGGTAGCGATTCCACTGGTCCGCGATCGGCGACGCGAGCGGGATCGTCCGGCGCCAGAGGTAGCGCCCGATTCGGCCCAGCTCCCGGGTGCCGTCCAGGGCGTTCGTCTGCAGGAACTGCCCCATCTTCACCTCCTCGATGGCGAAGGCGGAGACCTGGACCGAGTGGACGTTCACCGCCTCGATCGGCACGGTCAGGACCTCGGTCCGGGGCAGGATGCTCCCGCTGCCGGCGAAGCGGACACCCGGCTTCGTCTGGGCGAAGGTGACCGAGCTCTCCCGCATCGACTCCAGGCGGGTACCGACCGCGCTCCGGATGCCGGGCTGGAGGACGACCGAGATCTCGCCGCTGATCGGTTCGGCCGGATAGAGCCGGAACTGGTTGGACTCCACGCCGCTCGTGAACTCCGCGCCGCCCATCGACACGAGCCCGTCCAGGTTCTGCCCCGGGTCGAGCGGGTCGGAGAATTGAACGAGGACGTACTGCCGCTCTCCCTGGACGGCCACGACGCGGGTCACGGCGAAGACGCCCACCGCGGGCACGGTCACCTCGCGCGCGCCGGTCGAGGGGACGCCGATCGGCTCGCCCGTCCACGAAAGGGTGACGGTGCCTTCGCTCTCGCCCCGGGTGATGCCTCCGATCGAGAAGTCGTGACCGCGTCCGGCGAAGTCGTGATTCCAGGTGACCGGCACGTCCCTGCCGTTCAGCCGCGCGCTCACCATGCGCTCGACGTTGCCGGGGTCGTCGAGGTCCGCCGTGACGAGGCGGCCCGAGAGCACCAGCGTCCCGTCCCCCGCGGGGTCGGGCTCGAGTCCGGCCACGTCGACGTCGTAGCCCTGCTCCATGACGCGGACCACGAAGCTGTACTCGTCGAGCTCCGGGGGCACGCGGCTCAACCCGCTCGCGTAGACCGTCACGATGTACGCGGAACCGGGCTCGAGGTCCGCGTCCGGCACGACCATGATCTCGCTCGTGCTCGTGAAGGTGACGCTGCCCCGGATCGCGGGGCGCACCGAGATCGCCTCCGACGCGCTCGACCCGACCTGGCCTTCGTCGGCGACGTCACGGGTGAACACGACCCGGATCGGGTCCCGTCGGGAGATCTCGCCCTGGGAATGCTGGGCGATGACGGGCTGCCATCGTTCGTCCTGGGGGCCCACTTCGGGAAGGCCTCCGGCGTCGCCGCACGCCGTCGAAAGGAGCGCCGCCACGATCACCCGGGTCCGAATCCGTCTCAGTCCCATCAGCCTCACCTCGGGTCACAGGAGGAGATCCTGAACGCCAAGGTACCGGTCGCGTGCCGGCCTACCTACGATTGCGCGTACGATGCACGAAGTCGTGGGACACGCCGAAGAGTGCCGGGCCGGGCGTCCGGTCCCGACGACGATCTTCGCAAGCTCCGTGCCGGTTCCCGGGGGCGGCCCGATCGGCCGGCCCGATGGCCGGCCCCGCCGTCACCGTGGCGCGGCGCGACCGGATCGTGCTCGACGGGAGGCTACGGGTGGTCCATCGGGTGGTCGCGGACTCTGAACACGACAGGGAACGCGACCCAGACCGCGACGCGCTTGTCGCGGTTCAGGGCGGGCGAGAAGCGGAAGGCGTCCGAGAGGTCGAGCGCGGCGGCGTCCAGGCTGCGATGTCCCGAGCCGGTGGCGACACGCGCCTCCACGACGCGTCCCTCCTCGTCGATGTGGAGCGCGAGCTCCACCGTACCGCCGATGCCCGCGTCCCGGAGCGCCGGCGGATAGAGGCGGGCCATCTCCCGCTGCACCTCGTCGACGTTCAGGATCTCCGGCCGCACGGTGTAGGGTGTGAACGTGACCGCCCGACCCTCGCTACCGGCCGTCGTCGCGGGGGGTGGCGTCAGCACCTCCGGCGGATTGGCCTCGAGCGTCGTCAGCCCGATCGTCACGTCGTCCGGAACGGGGGAGGTGGCCAGCACCGGCGTGGCGGGACGGGGCAGCGGGTCGGGCGGAGCCGGAAGCGGGATCTCCTCGAGCACGTCGAGTGTCGTGATCACCCGATCGTCCATCGAGCTCACCTCGGCGGTCATCTCGGGCCAGAGGGCGAAGACGCCCAGGTGCAGGAGCGTCGCGGCGATCAGAGAGCCCCAGAGAACGGAGGGAGAGCCTCGCTTCAGGCGATCGTTGGCGGAGACGGAGTCGGCGGCGGTCGAACGGCTCATGCTTCCCTCCTGCCCGGGTGACGTCTTGAAGGCAGGTACGGATCGCGGACGGTGCGCTTACCCGCGGCCCGCGTGCGGCGACTCCCGTCAGCCGCCGCGGACGCCGGTCAGCCGATCGGAGAGCCGGCGGAGGCGGCGCTGGGCCTCCTCGTCGTACGCCTGCGCGTGCGCCCGGGCTGCGCGGGTCTCGTCGAAATAGCCGCCGCTGCCGACGTCCTCGCCGTCGATGAGGTTCATGAGCGAGTCTGCGCCGTCCTCGACGCTGGAGCGCACGACCATACTGCGCTCCAGGACCATGTCGGTGTCCATGAGCGTCGCGGGGTGCACCGCGTTCGTCGTCACTCCCGTGCCCTCGAGCTCGTCGGCCAGATCCATGCTGAAGACGATCTGGGCCAGCTTGCTCTGCGCGTAGGCACGCCCGTCGCTGTATCCCCGCTCCAGCATCACGTCGTCGAAGTCGATCGGCTGCTGCGCGATCGAGGCGACGTGGACGATACGAGCCGGGGCGCTCGCCCGGAGGAGCGGGAGCAGCTCGTGCGTGAGCAGGTAGCCCGCCAGGTGATTGACCTGGAAGTGCAGCTCGTGCCCGTCTTCGCTGAGCCGGCGGGGGCCGCCGAGCAGAATGCCGGCGTTGTTGACCAGCACGTCGAGGCGGTCGTAGTCGCGGTTCACGGCATCGGCGAGCGCGCGCACCGAGGCGAGCGCTCCGAAGTCCGCGGCGTAGAAGCGCGCGCTCCCCCGCGTCTGCGACCGGATCTCCTCGACGAGCGCGCGGCCGCGATCGAGGTCCCGGCCGTGGACGATGACGTGGTCACCCGCGTCGGCGAGCCGCCGGGCGACGACACGACCGAGCCCCCCGGTCGAGCCGGTCACGAGGACGACGCGCTGGCCCGGCGCCGGAGACTCTCCGCTAACGGGCCGAAGCTCCTGGTCGCGCAGGGCTCCTGCGGTCCCGAGGGTGATCAGGACGGCCCACGCGATGGGAAAGGAGCACGCTCTCATTCGGGGAGAGTAGCCCGGCCGCGCTCCGAGCGCGAAGCCCGACTCCCAGCCGCCTCACCCGACGAAGGTGAGGGCGAGGGCGGCGAGCGCGGTACCCCCGGCGGCCTTCGCCAGTACGCGGAACGCCTGTCGCCGCACCGCGGCCCGCTCGTCGGCATCCGTGATCGGCTGCCAGCCCCCGTCCATGTCGCGCCGACCGCGCAACGCGAGTCGCACTCACGTCTTCTCGAGATGCTGCAGGACGCCCTGGAGCCCTCCGAAGACGAGCGGCAGGGAGAGCCACCGAAGCGTGGGATCGAGACCGAGGGCGAAGGGCGCGCCCGCCACCAGCGCGGCCGCCGTGAGTCCGAGCAGCCCGAGCACGAGCCGGATGCGGCGCTGCCGGGGACCGATGTTGGCGATGCAGACCTCGTTCATGTGCGCTGCAACCCCGCAGCGCCGGGTCGGTTCAGCGGGTCCGGTCCCCCTCCCGGAGCGGGATGCCGCCGCCGTCTAGTAGCGGAAGAGCCGGGTCCCCTTGATGGTGATCCCGCGATTGCGCAGCCCGATCCCGCCGGGGCCGTACTCGCGCTCGTCGGTCCAGACCAGGAAGAGCTCGCTGCCCGGCAGGTACTCCCACCGGAACCGGAGGTTGCTGGACAGGATCTCTCCGGAGTCGTCGTACTGCAGAAGCGAGCTGAAGAACATCCTCGGCGTGAACGCGTAGTCGAGCCGGAGCCGGAAGACCGCCCGTGTCGTCTCCCCCTCGGGCGTCTCGATCCAGTTCAGACTGAATCCGGGCTCGAAGGAGAGGTGCGAGGTGGCGACCACACGGCCCTGGTTGACGTTGAGCGCGCGGATCGTCCCGTGATAGAAGTTGCCCCACTGGAAGGAGACGTTGCCGGAGATCCTTCGCTGCGGGCCGGCGTTGAACGACGCCCGGTAGCTGGTGAAGGTGTAGCGACCCTGGGGAATGGCGAGGTCGCTCGAGATGGCGAACGCCGAGTCGATGCGCTCGAACTCGCGCGTGACGTCGATGGAGAGCTGGTCGCTGCTCTCCATCTCGACGTCGAAGCCGGCCTGCTGACGGCGCGACTGCATCGAGCCGGCGCCGTCGTCGAAGTAGTCCAGCCGAACGTCCCACGTGAGCTTCCGGATCGCCTCGATGGAGGCGGGCCGCGGACTGAAGCGCAGAGAGCCGGACGTCTTCTCGAAGTCCCGTCGGCGTACGAATCCGATCTCGGGGTTGAAGGCGTCACCCACCTCGAGCCGGCTCGCGGAGACGCCGTACCGATCCCCCGCGTAGTTCATGGCGGCCTGCCACGCCTGCTCGTTGCCGCTCAGCTCCGGGCTCTCGGTCACCGACCAGAACGCGCCCATCTCCAGGTTCTGGAAGAAGGCGAAGGCCGCGTCGACGCCGTAGGCGCGGTTCGCTCCGCTTCCCGTGAGCGCCGCGGACCGGTTCGTGAAGATCGCGCCGATGGCGCTGCGGCCCAGGACGTCCCGCTTCAGCCGCACCACGGAGTAGTTGGTGTCGTCGATCTCGGTGCCGGCGACGTCGTCGGTCTGGATGTTCACCGCCCCGATGGCGAGAGGGCCGGCCTTCCCGGTCACGCGGCCGCCGGCCACGATCGGGACGACCTCACCTCGGTCGAGGCCGATCCGGCGGCTGTAGAAGAGCGTGGGTGCGTCTCCGCCTCCGCGTCCGAAGCCGCCGCCGCCTCCTCCCCCTCCGCCTCCGAAGCCGCCCACGCCACCCTGCCCGAAGTCGAAGACGCCCCGACCTTCCAGGAAGAAGTCGCGCTTCTCGGGGAAGAAGAGGCTGAACCGGGTGAGGTTCACCTGCTGCTCGTCGACCTCGACCTGCGCGAAGTCGGTGTTCC
>CALJLC010000174.1 GCA_937982605.1 uncultured Gemmatimonadales bacterium
CCTTCGATGATCAACTCGATGCCGATGGCACGTTCCTCGAACCCGCCTTCACCGGTGGCGAGGTACATGTCGACGCCGATGTCATGGAAACCGCTCGGCGCGGCGACGCCGGCTTCGGCGATGAGGAAGAAGCTGTACGGCGCGATGGTCTTGCCGGAGAGGTTCGGCGACTCATCCGCCAACTGCCAATCCACATCCAACGAACCATCCGAGTTATTGTCGGTCCGAGAGATGAGTTGCAAGCTTGCCAGCGAAATCGTCCGATCCGTCGTATTGAACAACTCGATACTCTCGGCAGGATCCTGGCCCGTGACATCATTCCAGGATTGGAATCCTGCGATGATCACTTCGCCTGCGACCGGAATCGGTTCGCATTGGCCGTTATCGGAATTGCAGTAATCGCCCGGATCGCAGGAGACCGGCGTGAACGTGCACTCGTTGGTCACGCATGAATCGGTCGTACAGAGATCGCCGTCGTCGCAATCGCCTGAATCATTGCAGGTAATGGGAAGATACTCGACAGTGAGTTTCGGCCGCTCACTCAGAATGCCGTACTCGCTGGAGCGCGCGATCACACCGCTCGACCCGCCGGGCACAACGATCCATCCCTTGTTACTCGACGGATTATTTGAGAAGCCCTGGACGCTGTTGGTCACGTCCACGACGTGAAAGCGGGTGGAGCCAAGGAGATTCGCGACGGGGCTCGCGGCCGCCCTCGTGGCCGCGTCGTCGGCGTGCGGCGACGGGGACGCCGGCGCCGGGGCCCTCGGGTCCGCGGACTTCCCCGACCCGCTCCCGCGGGCAGAGAGGGCGGTCTCTCCGGCCGACTTCGTCGGCGCCGAGGCGTGCGCCGACTGCCACGCCGCGGAGTACCGCGCCTGGGCCGGATCCACACACGGCGAGGCGGGCGGCGTTCCCGGTCCCGAGGTGGTGATCGCGCCGTTCGACGGTCGGCCGGTCCGCTTCTCGGACGCCGAGGTGGTGCCGCGCATCCGGGCCGGCAGCTACGAGTTCGTCGTGCGCCAGGACGGCTTCCCCGAGGCGGTGTATCGGGTCGACGGCGTGATCGGACGGGCGCACATGCTCGGGGGCGGCACGCAGGGCTTCCTGGAAGCGCGTCCCGACGGCACGCAGCGCTTCCTTCCCTGGGACTGGTCAGGGACCGACGCCGCCTGGTTCTGCAACACGGGCTCGCGGGCGGAGCGCGGATGGGAGCCGATCACCTCGCAGATGCGGCTGGCCGACTGCGGGGACTGGCCGCCGCTGCGGCCGATCGGGACGGTCGACCGCTTCGCCAACTGCCAGGAGTGCCACGGCAGCCAGATCCTCACCGAGCTGCGCCCCGGAGCCGGCTACGAAACGACGTACACGACGCTCCAGGTGAACTGCGAGTCGTGTCACGGTCCCGGGCGCACGCACGTCGAGCGCGCGACGGCCGGGGACTTCGGAGACGACGGGGACGTGTCGATCCGAAGCCTCGCCTACCTCGACGAGGACGAGTCGCTGGCGGTCTGCTTCCAGTGCCACGCGCTGAAGGACGTGCTCCGCGAGGGCTACCTCCCGGGAGAGCCGCTCGAAGCGTACTACGCGCTGAAGTACCCGGTCCTGGGAGACCGCCCGTACACCGCCGACGGGCGTGTGCGCACTTTCGCCTACCAGGCGACGCACCTGGCCAGCGCGTGCTACCTGCAGGGGCCGATGGATTGCGTCAGCTGCCACGAGCCCCATGCCCAGGGCTACTGGGACGTGGATCGCACGCCCCTCGCCGACCCGTTCGACGACGGGCAGTGCACGTCGTGCCACCGGAGCAAGGCGCTCGACGTGGAGGCGCACACCTTCCATGCGGCCGGAACGGAAGGCTCCAGGTGCGTCTCGTGTCACATGCCCTACCTGCAGCATCCCGAAGTCGGAGACGGCGTCGCCTTCGCCCGCTCGGATCACACGATCGCCGTGCCGCGGCCGAGCCTCGACGCCGACCTGGGCATCGAGGGCGCCTGCGCGCAGTGCCACACGGACGCCACACCCGCCGAGCTCCAGCGGCAGGCCACCGCGTGGTGGGGATCGCTCAAGCCTCACCGCCCGCTCGTCACGGGACAGACGACCGAGTTCCGCGCGCGGAACCCCGCCGAGGCCGCAGAGCTGCTGCTGCGCGCCGAGGAGCGCGACCCGCTCCTCCAGTTCCAGGCGCTCAGCCGGATGCTGACCGCCTACCTCCAGCCGGACGCCGATGCGCTCGCCGGCGACATCGAAGCGAGGCTGGGGGCGCTCGCCGCCAGCGACGACCTGGACGTGCGCTCGCTGGCCCTCGCGTCGCTGCACTGGACACGCGGCGACGCGCCCTCCGTGCGCGAGGCGCTCGCCGGGGCGCTCCGCGAGACCGCCTCGGACGCCGACGCCGACGCGGCACTGCGCGGTCGCTGGACGCTCGCGCTGGGCTTCCTCGGAGACCAGGCGCGCGCCGAGGGCGCCTTCGAGCGCAGCGAGCGGGCCTACCGGAAAGCCCTCGAGGTCAAGCCGAACGACCCGCGCGTCCTGCACGCGCTCGGGCAGACGTACAGTCGCGCCGGACGATGGGCCGAAGCCGTCGAGGCCATCCGGGCCAGCCTGGCCGCCGATCCCGTCCAGCCGATGGCATGGGTCAACCTCGGCCTCGCGCTCGGCAACGCGGCCGACCCGGGCGGAGCGAGGGAGGCGTTCGAGGAGGCCCTCCGAATCAACCCCCACGAACCGCTCGCGCACTTCAATCTCGGGAACGCCCACCAGCGCGCCGGTCGTCTGGACGAGGCCGCCGAGTCGTACGGACGTGCCGTCTCGACCGACCCCGGATTCGGGTTGGCGCACTTCGAGCTGGGACGCACCTACATCCGGCTCGAGCGATACGCCGAAGCGCTCCCCCACGCCCGGCGCGCGGTGGAGTTCCTGCCCGACCACGACAGCGCCGGGCAGATGCTCGCGGATCTCGAGCAGGCGCTCGGCGGCGGGTAGGCTTCCGATGACGCACGACGAATACGTCGCCCGGGACGCCACGGGGCTCGCGGCGCTCGTGCGTGCACGGGAGGTGACGCCGGAAGAGCTCCTCGACCTCGCCCTCGCCCGCGTGCGGAAGCTCGATCCGACGCTCAACGCGGTCGTCCGGCTGATGGAGGACGACGCTCGGGCCGCCGCCCGGGAGACGGCGCGACGCCTCGCGGCCGAGTCCGCCGGGGCGAGCGGCGACCGCGGCGGGTCACGGGGCGGGGTCCTCGTGGGGGTGCCCTTCCTGGCCAAGGACCTCGTGTCGACGTACGCCGGCCACCCGACGTCGGCGGGGAGCCGATACCTGGCCGACCTCCCGGCCGCGCGCGACTCCGAGCTGGCGATCCGCGTGAAGGCCGCCGGCCTCTCCGTCTTCGGCAAGACGAACCTCCCCGAATGGGGGCTCCTGCCGACGACGGAGCCGCGCTTCTTCGGCCCGACGCGCAATCCCTGGGACACCGGCCGGACACCCGGCGGATCGAGCGGCGGGGCCGGGGCGGCGGTCGCCGCCGGGATCGTCCCGATGGCCGGGGGAGGCGACGGAGGGGGGTCGATGCGCATTCCCGCTTCGTGCTGCGGGCTCTTCGGCCTCAAGCCCACCCGGGGCCGGACTCCCACCGGGCCGGACCGGGGACAGCTCTGGCGCGGCGCGACCGTCGAGCACGTCCTCACGCGCAGCGTCCGGGACAGCGCGGCCATGCTCGACGCGACGCACGGCCCCGACCCGGGCGCCCCGTACGAGATCCCTCCCCCCGCGCGTCCTTTCGGGGACGAGGTCGACGCCGACCCCGGCCGTCTCCGGATCGCGTGGACGACGAAGCCGTGCGTCCCCGTCGACGTCGACCCGGAGTGCGTGGCGGCGGTCCACGAAGCCGTCGCGCTCCTGCGGGAGCTCGGGCACGAGCCGATCGAAGCGGAGCTGCCCGTAGACGGTCCGACCTTCTCGCGGAACTTCCTCACGGTCGTCTCCGGAGAGCTCGGCGCCGAGATCGAGGCGGCCGAGGCGCGGATCGGCCGTCCACCCCGGCGCGGAGAGCTGGAGCCGGCCACACGGGCCCTCGCGCTCCTCGCCGGGGCGCTCTCGGCCCGGGAGTTCGCGTCGGCGCTGCAGGGACTCGAGCTGACCGGTCGAGCGATCGGGCGCTTCTTCGTGGACTACGACCTCGTCCTGACGCCCACGCTCTCGACGCCCCCGCCTCCGCTCGGCACGCTCGGGACGTCGGCCTCGGAGGACCGGCTCCTCCGCCTTCTCGGACTCTTCGGATCGGGCCGCCTGATCCGCCTGGCGCGCGTCATCGATCAGGCGGCGGAGAGCGCGCTCGACTTCACACCCTTCACGCCGATCTTCAACGTGACCGGACATCCCGCGATGTCGGTGCCGCTCCACTGGACCCCGTCGGAGCTCCCGGTCGGCGTGCACATCGTGGCTCGATTCGCCCGCGAGGACGTGCTCTTCCGCGTGGCCGGCCAGCTCGAGCGCGCCCGGCCGTGGTTCGATCGCCTTCCGGAGCTCGCCCGCGAATCGCCGGAGTGACGCACCCCACCTCCGCCGAGACGAGCGGCGACCGCCGCCCCCGCGCTCGAGGTGAGCGGTCTCCTCAGTCCAGCGACACCCACACCGGCGGGTGGCCGACCGCCTCCAGGAAGCGCAGCATGTCCGCGCCGCTCACCGTCGTGGTCATCGAGTTGACCAGAGGGTGGAAGTTCCACTGCTCGAAGTCGCGCAGCCCTTCGTCGAGGGCCACCGACACCTCACCGTCGTGGTCGTTGACGACCGCGAAGAGGGTGACCGCGCCGGGGATGACCCCCAGGTAGGTGGCCAGCCTCCGCTCGCTGGCGAAGGAGAAGCTCCGGTGCCCGAGCTGAGCGGCGACGTGCTTGAGGTCGACCTTCCTGGACTCGAGCGCGACCACGAGCCACATCACGCCCTTCTTGTCACGCAGGAAGAGGTTCTTCACGTGGGCGCCCGGGAGCTCCCCCCCGGTGCCTCCGCGCTTCCTCCACCGTGAAGACGGGTGGGTGCTCGACGGTCCGGTGCTCGATCCCGAGCGCGTCGAGCCGCGCCAGCAGCTCCTCCGGCGTCGCGTGCGTGCGGCGGGCCGGATCCGTCATCCGGCCGCCCGGAGGCCCCGCGCCTCGAGGAAGTCGAGGATCACGTCCCGGACCACGTCGGTCGACGCCGGGGAGACGATCTCTCCGGCCAGGACGTGCCGGCTCGGGTCCGACGTCTCCTCGATCACTTCCACCACAGGGTCGGTTCCTGTCAGACGGTCGACGACGCGAAGGGTCCGCGCCGCGTCGACGACCCGGTCGTCGGGGTGCATCAGCACCAGCACCGGGACCTCGACCGTCGAAAGGTCCATGGAGCGGACGTGGTCCACCAGCGCCAACATCGGCGGGAGCGCGGAGGTCGGGTAGCACGTCGTCCAGTGTCGCGCCTGGGCGTCGTTCTCGGGCTCGAAGCACCGTTCCGGGCCCACGACGAGCCGGGCGATCGTCCCGCCCCACGGCAGCAGGAGCGCACTCGCGCTCGCGTCGGCGACGCCGAAGTTGGGGGAGATCAGCACCAGAGCGTCCACGCGACCCGCGGCTTCGGGACGCGCCGCGGCCCAGGTGGCGAGCGTCCCTCCGGTCGACGTGCCCACCAGACCGACGCGCTCCCCGATCCGGGCCCCGACGGCGACCGCGCGGGCGGCGTCGTCCAGCCAGTCCTCGGCGGCCGCGTCGGCCATGGCCGAGGCGTCGCGACCGTGGCCGTGCAGCCTGGTGAAGAAGACGTTGGCACCGAGCCGATCACCGAGGTCCGTCAGCAGCGGCTCCACCTCGTGTCGGTCGGCGGAGAAGCCGTGCAGGTAGACGAGCGCGAGTGGCGTGACGGTCGGCTCGGACGGGTCCGCCCAGACGATCCCCATCCCGTCTCCGGGCCGAAGCCCCGACACCCCGAGCTCGAGCGCCTCGAGCGTGGTCACAAGCTCCGGCAGAGTCGCCGGCAGCCCGGGCTCGTGCCAGCTCGGGTCGACGCGGGCCCTCGGCCCAGCCAGGAAGCTCAGGACGGCCACGCCCACCAGCGCGAGCAGGTTACGAGCACGGAGAAGGCGTCGGGCCGGCATGGCGGCAAGGCTACTCGGCCGGCACGGGGCGCGCCAACGACCCGGTCTGGCGACACCCGGAGACCACGCCCAGCTTTGCGCCGCCGGAATCTCCCGAACCCGACGTCCATGACCGCGCGACCTCTCTCGGTACCCTCCGTGCCCCCGCTGCGTCGATCGACCCCGGCGCGGACGCACGGGACGGCCGCCTTCGGCTTCCTCGTCGTGGCGGCGACGCTGCTGACACCTCCGGACGTCTTCGCCCAGCGTGGAACGACCGGGGACACGTGGCCCGTCTACGGGGGCGACGCGGGACACACCCGCTACGCGCCGCTCGACCAGATCGACGCGAGCAACGTGGGGACGCTCGAGATCGCGTGGCGATGGACGGCGCGGAACTACGGATCGAATCCGCGCACCTCGTCGCAGACCACGCCGCTCCTGGTCGACGGCGTGCTCTACGCGACCGCGGGACGGGACCGGAACGTCGTCGCGATCGATCCGGGCACGGGCCAGACGCTCTGGATGTGGCGGACGGACGAGGAGGAGCGCCTCGTCGGCGCGCCGCGGGTCAATCCGGGGCGTGGCGTGGCGTACTGGTCGGACGGCGGGTCGGGCCGGATCTACGTCGCCACACCGGGCTATCAGCTCTTCGCGCTCGACGCCCGGACCGGGAGGGCGGTCGAGGAGTTCGGCACCGACGGCGTGGTCGACCTGATCGAGAACCATCGAACGCGTGACGGCGTGCCGCTGCTCGGCACGATCGGCATCAGCTCACCCCCCTTGGTCGTCGGGGACGTCGTGATCGTCGGCTCCGCGCACCACATCGGGGACGATCCGCCGACGATGGCCAACACCCCCGGAGACGTGCGCGGATACGATGCGCGAACCGGCGCGCTGCTCTGGACGTTCCGGACGATCCCCGAGCCCGGCGAAGAAGGCTGGGAGACGTGGGAGAACGAGTCGGCCACGTACACGCGGAACGCGGGCGTCTGGGCGCCGATGTCGTTCGACGTCGAGACCGGATACGTCTACCTGCCGGTCGAGGCCGCCACCGGCGACTTCTACGGCGGACACCGGCACGGCGACAACCTCTTCTCCACCAGCCTCGTCTGCCTCGACGCCCGGACCGGGCGGAAGGTCTGGCACTTCCAGACGATCCACCACGACATCTGGGACTGGGACAACACCACCTTCCCGATCCTCGGGGACATCGAGGTGGAGGGCCAGGCCCGGAAGATCGTCGCGCTGCCCACCAAGCAGGGCTTCACCTTCGTCTTCGATCGGCTGACCGGAGAGCCCGTGTGGCCGATCGAGGAGCGCCCGGTGCCGCAGACCGACGTCCCGGGCGAGTGGACGTCCCCGACCCAGCCCTTCCCGACCCGCCCACCTCCCTTCGTGCTCCAGGGCATCACCGAGGACGATCTCATCGACTTCACGCCCGAGCTGCGCGCCCAGGCGCTCGAGGTCGCCCGACAGTACCGGCTCGGGCCTCTGTACACACCGCCGTCGCTGGCCGACGCGCCGGACGGCACGCGCGGGCTGCTCCAGACCCCGCGCAGCACGGGCGGGGCCAACTGGGAGGGGGGCGCCCTCGACCCCGAGACGGGGATGCTCTACGTCAGCGCGATCAACTCCCCGACGCCGATCTCGCTGGTGCCTGCCGGGGACCGCTCGGACATGGACTACATCGCCAGCTACGGCCTCGCGCGCATCGGTCGCCGCGTGCCGATCGTGAAGCCACCGTGGGGAAGCATCACCGCCATCGACCTCTCCACCGGCGACATCGCGTGGACGGTGGCCAACGCGGACACCCCGCCCGAGTACGCCGAAGCGCTCGGCCTGGACGTCGAAGCGATGCCCCGCACGGGAGTTCCGACCCACGCAGGGGTCCTCGTCACCCGGACGCTCCTCTTCGCCGGCGAAGGCGAGGGCGGAGGGCCCGCCTTCCGGGCGCACGACAAGGCCACCGGGGAGATCGTGGCGGAGCTCGAGCTCCCGAACACGCAGGTGGGGCTCCCCATGACGTACATGCACGAGGGCCGGCAGTACGTGGTCGTCTCGGTCGGCGGGGGCGGCGAGCCGGCCGAGCTCGTGGCGCTGGCCCTCCCCGGAGGGCGCTGACCGCGCATCGGTGGCACAAACGCGTCGACAATTCGAGATTGAAGGGAGCCCCCCCGGTCTCGTACGATGGAGCAGCAATGAACGGCAGCGGACGCGCCGCGGCCGAGCTGGCACGCTCGCACCCGGCGCTCACCGACGCTCAGACCGGCCTGGCGAACCGACTCCACTTCGACCTCGTCTACAACTACCTCTTCGAGGCGGGTGACCGCGGACTACCGTTCACGGTGATGCTCGTGTCGGCCGGCGCCGAGGGCGGCGACGAAGACGAGATCCGCCGCATCGGGCAGGCGATCGAGAAGACCTCCCGCCGCTCCGATCTGGTCTCCCACATGGGGAGCGGGCGCTTCGTCGTGCTGCTCCTGGGCACGAACATCCAGGGCGGCCGGATCGCCGCCGATCGGATCGAGGCGGCGCTCGGAGACATCGCGCCCGGGGCGATCAGCTTCGGGCTGGCGGCGTATCACGGCACGATCCGGGAGTCTCAGGAGCTCCTGCGCGCGGCGGATACGGCGCTGCTCAAGGCCGAGGCAGCGGGCGGTGGCGTCGAGTTCGGCTGATCGACCGGCCACCCGGAGGAGGACCGAGATGGGCAACTACGCGGACGCGGGGCCTTCGACCTTCGCCGAGCTGCTGGCGCCGCTCCCGGAGGACGTCGCCGAGGTGGCCGAAGCGCTACGGACGATCGTGCGACGCACGATTCCGCACGCGGACGAGGCCGTTTCGGGTGGTGCCAGGATGGGGATGGCGCTCTACAGCATCGGGGACGCCCGGAACGTCGTGTGCGGCATCCAGCCCACGGACCGGATGTGCAAGCTCTTCTTCCACGGCTGGCGCCAGCTCGAGGAGCACGGCTTCCGACTCGAGGGGTCGGGGAAGCACGCCCGCCACGTCAAGCTCCGGCCGGGCGAAGAGCCCGACCCCGACGTCGTGGCCGAGATGATCGGCGTGATCCTGCCGCTGTTCGACGGGACGTAGGCGTCCGCCGAGCGGGAGGGCGGCGGTAACTCCGCGACCCCCTAGGGAAGCTCTGCACTGGTACGGCGGGGCCGGGTACCCGCGCCCTGGGGCCCAAGCAGCGGAGGCGCGACGC
>CALJLC010000175.1 GCA_937982605.1 uncultured Gemmatimonadales bacterium
GCCGTCCTCGATCACGACGAGGCGGTCGGCGTTGCGCCGCGTGGCCAGCCGGTGGGCGATCGCGATCGTCGTGCGCCCGGCCACGAGGTTGGCGATCGCCTCCTGGATCTGCTTCTCCGTTTCGGAGTCGACGGCGCTGGTCGCCTCGTCGAGGATCAGCACCGGCGGGTCGCTCAGGATGGCGCGCGCGATGGCGATGCGCTGGCGCTCCCCGCCGGAGAGCGTCGAGCCGCCCTCTCCGACCACGGTATCGTAGCCGTCCTCCTTGGCGCAGATGAAGTCGTGCGCCCGGGCCGCGCGCGCGGCCGCCACCACCCGATCGAAGGGCGCGTCCGGCGTCCCGTAGCGGATGTTGTCGAGGATGCTCGCGTGGAAGATGAAGGGGTGCTGCATGACCATGCCCACGTGCGAGCGCCACGACGCCAGATCGACGGTGCGCAGGTCGATGTCGTCGACGAGCACCGCGCCCGAGTCCGGATCGTGGAAGCGCGCGATCAGACTGATGATCGTGCTCTTGCCCGCCCCCGAGTGGCCGACGAGGCCGACCATCTCTCCCGGCGGGATGTCGAGGTCGATCCCGCGGATGACCTCCCGGCCCCGCTCGTAGCTGAAGCGCACGCGCTCGAAGCGGATGGCGCCGTCGACGCGCTCGAGCGTCCGGCCCTCGCCCTCGACGGCGCCCTCCAGCGGCTGGTCGATGACCGCGAAGATCCGCTCGGCTGCGGTGAGCGCGTGCGTGGCCCAGCTCACGACCGCCGAGAACCACTGGAGCGGTCCGTAGAAGAGCGCCATGTAGCCCACGAAAGCGAGGAGCGTGCCGAGCGTCGTCACGTCCGCCAGGATCGCCCGCCCGCCCGCGTACCAGACGAGCACGGTGCCGAGCGCCATCGTCACGGACATCGATCCGAAGAAGCCCTGGAAGGTCCGGTCGAGGGAGACCGTCACCCCGAAGAGCTGCTCGTTGGCGCCACCGAACTCGCGGTCGCGGCGAGGCTCCTGGACCAGGCTCTTCACCGCCTGAACGCCGTGGATCGACTCGCCGAGGATCGTGTGCAGGCGGCCGACCCGGTTGCCGCGCTTGTGGAAGAGCGGGCGGAGCATGCGCCAGAAGCCCGCGCCGCCGAGGACGAGGACCGGGACCGGCACGAAGACGAGCAGCGCGAGGCGCCAGTCCATGACGAGCAGGATCGCCGCGATCGCCACGAAGGAGAGGACGTTGACGAGAAAATAGGGGGCCCCGTCGATGAGGAAGTGCTGCAGCTCTCCGGTGTCGCTCATAACGCGTCCGACGAGCTCGCCCGACTCGTGGCGGTTGTGGTAGCCCATCTCGAGGCGCTGCGCCCGCTCGTGCAGACGGCCTCGCATGTCGGCCACGACGCGGGCGCCCAGCCAGGCGTTCATCCACGCGGTGAGGAACTGGAAGAGCGCGGCCAGCAGGAACGCGCCGAGCATGAGGCCGATCCACAGCGGCAGCTCCTCGGGCCGGTCTCCCTCGAGGACCCGGTCCGCGATCATCCGGTACGTCATGGGTGGGACCATCTGCGCGCCGACGGCGAGCGTGGCGCACGTCACCAGCAGCGCCATGCGGCCGCGGTACGGCTCCAGCACACCGAGCAGCCGCACCAGGACGCCCCGTCTCGACAGGCAGCGCGGGCAGGTGGCGCCCCGCTCGGGCAGGGGCGATCCGCACTTCGGGCACAGCGCGGTGGGGATCTCCGCGGGGAGGGTCACCTCCCGGCCCTCCCGCAGGTCGTCGAGCGCGCGCGCCATCGCGGCGAACTCCGCCACGAGGTTTCGGGTGTAGGTGGCGAGCACGTGCGTCCCCGAGCCGGTCCGCACCACCAGCCGGGAGGCCCCGAAGAGCTCTTCGACCTCGACGGCTTCGACGTCGGCGAGCGAGATCGCCAGGACCCGGCCGGGGCCGTACAGCGCCACCACCTGTCGATCGTCCGCGCCGACCCACGCCTCCCCGAAGCGCCCTTCGGCGTCGAGGTCGGCCACCAGGGCGACCCGCGGCTCCAGCTCCGCCGGGAGCGTCGGGGCGAGGGAGGCCGGGACGGCTTCGAGGAGGTTCATGGGGTGGCTCGCTCACCGCCCCCGGAATTCGGGGTCTCGCCGTTCCAGGGCGGCACGAAGTCCTTCGCGCGTGTCGTCGGAGGCCGCGACCTCGTCGACGAGCCGCTCCGCCTCCTGCCGGGCCGAGGAGGCCTCGGCCGTGACCGCGTCCGCCGCGAGCCCGCCGTCCGCGATCGCGCCCATGATGCGCTTCATCGCCCGAACGGCCAGGGGCGCCAGCGACGCCACGCGCTCGGCGAGCCGGTCGACCTCGGTGTGCAGCTCCGCCGGAACCACGAGGTGGGTCAGGTATCCGATCCGGAGCAGCTCCTCCGCATCGAGCTCCTCGGCGGCGAGCAGGATGCGGGCGGCCGCGCCCTGCCCGACGCGGCGCACGTAGCGACCGAGGCCCCCCACGGGGTAGCAGACGCCGAGCCGGGCCGCGGGGACCGAGAGCCTCAGCTCCGGCGTTCCGACGCGGAAGTCGCAACAGAGCGCCAGCTCGGCGCCCCCGCCGTACACCGCTCCGTTCAGCGCCGCGATCGTGGGCAGGGGAAAGCGCTCCAGTCGATCGGTGAGGCCGTCGAAGACGCGGCCGCTCATGGCGCCCGACTCCATCTCGTCGAGCGCCGCCCCCGCGCAGAACGTGCGCTCGCCGGTTCCGGTGAGCACGACCACACGGGCCGCC
Source organism: uncultured Gemmatimonadales bacterium (assembly GCA_937982605.1). Lineage (GTDB taxonomy): Bacteria > Gemmatimonadota > Gemmatimonadetes > Longimicrobiales > Gaopeijiaceae > UBA2589. The sequence goes on from CALJLC010000175.1 coordinate 2,744, forward strand.
GGGTCGGCCTCGACCTCCGCCAGCGCGCCGTGGAGCGCGTCCACGTCGACCGCACGCAGCGCGTTGTGTCGCCTAGGACGGTCCAGGGTGAGTCGCGCGATCGGACCCAGGGTCTCCAGGCGAATCGCGGGCGGGTCGGTCGGGTTCATCGACACGAAGGTTCGACGTCGGCGTCACGGACGTCTAGACTACCGTGCTTCTTTTCTCCGACCCCCGACTCCGATCCCAGGAGGAAGCCGTTGGGCGCGATCCGCGACTTCATGGCCAGGAACTACCGACACTTCAATGCTCGTGAGGTCGTCGACGCGGCCAAGGCGTACGAGGAGCACATCGACGCCGGCGGCCGGATGCTCGTCGCCATGGCCGGGGCCATGTCCACCGGCGAGTTCGGAATCTCGCTGGCCCGGATGATCCGGGCGGGCAAGGTGCACGCCATCTCGTGCACCGGCGCCAACCTCGAAGAGGACGTCTTCAACCTGGTCGCGCACCGGGAGTACGAGATCGTCACGTCGTGGCGGGAGCTCTCGGCCGCGGACGAGCAGGCGCTCTACGAGCGGGGCATGAACCGCGTGACCGACACGTGCATCCCCGAGACGGTCATGCGGCACATCGAGAAGCGACTCCTCGCTCGATGGCAGGCGGCCGTCGAATCGGGCGAGCGCCGGCTCCCGTCGGAGTTCCTCTTCGAGGTGCTCGACGACGAAACGCTCGCCGAGCACTTCCAGATCGACCCGGCCAACTCCTGGATGATGGCTGCGAAGGAGGCGGGCATTCCCGTCTACTCGCCGGGGTGGGAGGACTCGACGACCGGCAACATCTTCGCCGCGAACGTCATGATGGGCCGCGTCGGCCACCACCAGTGCGTGAAGTCCGGCACCGAGCAGTTCCAGCACCTCGTCGAGTGGTACGAAGCCAACCACGGAACCGGTGCTCACCCCTCGGTCGGCTTCTTCCAGATCGGCGGCGGGATCGCCGGCGACTTCGCCATCTGCGCCGTTCCGTGCATCACCCAGGACCTGCAGCGCGAGGTCCCCTACTGGGGCTACTTCTGTCAGATCACGGACGCCCAGCCTTCGTACGGCGGCTACTCCGGCGCGCCGGCCAACGAGAAGATCACCTGGGGAAAGCTCGAGCCGACGACGCCGCGCTTCGAGATCAACTCGGACGCGGCGATCGTGGCTCCGCTCGTGTGCGCCTGGGTGCTGGGCGACTGAGCTAGGAGATCGGGCCCGCGAAGCCCGCTTCGGCCACCACGAGCAGGAGCGCCCGCTGGACCGCCCGCCACGCGTCGACGTTGACCCACGACTCGTCCGGCGCGTGCCCGTTCCGGCTCACCCCGCCGCGGCCGATCGTCACCGCGGGGACGCCCAGCGCGATCGGCACGTTGGAATCGGTCGACGAGCGGGCCAGCTCGCCTTCGACGCCGAGCACCGAGGTGGTGGCGAGCGCCCGCTGCACGAGCGGCGTCGCCGGGTCCATCTCCCCGGACGGGCGATCGCCGATCTTGTCCTTGTCGACCGTCAGCGCCGGGCCTTCGCGGCGCAGCTCGTTCTCCTCCGCCAGCGCGCGATCCATGGCGGCCAGGAAGGCCTGCTCGATGCGGGCCAGGCTCGCCGGGCTTTCCGAGCGCATGTCGACCTCCATCCACGACTCGAACGGGATCGAGTTGACCGAGGTGCCGCCACCGATCCTGCCGACGTTGTAGCTGGTGCGCGCACCGGAGCGGGTGAGGGTGTCGGCCGCGTCCTGGAAGTACCGGATCGCCCGCCCCATGGCGTGCATCGGGTTCGCCGTGCCGAAGGCCCCCCACGAGTGCCCGCCGGGGCCCTCGAAGGTCACGCGGTAGCGCACGGAGCCGAGACCCATCGAGACGATGCGCGAGAGGCCGCCCCCATCGACGTCGATCCAGACGTCGGGTCGCAGACCGCCTTCCGCGTACAGGTGCTTCATGCCGCGCAGGTCCCCGAGCCCCTCCTCGCCCACGACGCCGACGAAGAGCACGTGATCGTCGGTCTCGATGGCGGCTTCCTCGAGCGCGCGCAGCACCGAGAGCACGACGACGAGTCCGCGGGTATCGTCGCCGACGCCGGGAGCGAACAGGGTGTCGCCGACCTGTCGGACGGTGACGTCCGTGCCCTCCGGGAAGACCGTGTCGAGGTGGCCGCCGAAGCCGATCGTGCGCGCGCCGGTGCGGCCCCGACGCAGGCCGATGACGTTGCCCTCCGCGTCCGTCCACACCGAGTCGGCCCCGAGCTCGGCCAGCAGCTCGCCGAAGCGTTCCCCGCGCTCGTCCTCCATGAACGGCGGAGCGGGGATCTCGGTCAGCTCGATGAGCCGCTCGAGCGCCCAGGCGTCGTGCTCCTCCGCCAGCTCGAGCGCTCGCGCGATCGACGTGTTGCCGAGCAGGTCCCTGGCTTCGGTGACGTACGCCGGGTCCGGCGCCTGGCCGGCGAGGGGCGCGGCGACGAAGAGAGCGGCGGCCGCCGCGGCACCGAGCCCGGGGCGGAGGGGGGTGGCTCGACGGGGTTCGGGTCGAACGACTCGGGGAGTTGCGGTCACGGCTCGGACTCGGGATCGGGGGAAGCACCGGGCGCGATCGGCGCGCGAAGGCGGGCGGCTCGGGGCGCACGGCGGGAAAGGGTAGGCCGGACCGACGGATCGGACCAGCCGGGGCGCGCCGCTCGCCGGGTTGCTGCGATCCGGGGGGTCGGCGATACTCGGGCGGCGTCGGACCTCCCGTTCGACGCGCCCGACGGCGCCTTCCCGCACGATGACCGACCCGACCCCGCCGGCCGCCCCGGCCCGCACGGCCTACGACGACGAGATCTCGCTCTGGGAGGTCCTCGCGGTGCTCCTTCGCCGTCGGGGCACGATCGTGCTCACGACGGTCGTCGTTGCCGCGGTCGCGGCGGCGTACGCCCAGTTCCGTCCGCTCCAGTACTCCACCTCGGCGGCGTTCCGGCCCCAGGGCTCGGAGCAGTCGGCGTCCCAGCTCATGGCGCTGGCGAGCCAGTTCGGGGTGAGCGTGCCCGGCGGCGGGGACGAGGCCAGCCCGGCCTTCTACGCCGAGCTCGTGACGTCCCGCCCCCTGCTGAGCGCCGCGGCCGGGCGACCGTACGACGTCGAGGGGATGGGCTCGGTGCTGCTGAAGGACCTCCTCGAGATCGAGGAGGACACCGAGCCCGAGCGTGACGAGGAGACGCTGAAGTGGCTGCGGGAAGAGGCCGTGACCGTCTCGACCGGGCGCGAGACCGGCACCGTGACGCTGCGCGTGACGACGGAGTGGCCGCAGGTCTCGCTGGCGATCGCCGAGGAGCTGGTGGCCGAGCTGGGCCGCTTCAATCTGGACACGCGTCAGTCCCAGGCCGCGGCCGAGCGCGCCTTCATCGAATCCCGGGTGAAGCAGGCGGAGAACGAGCTCGAGGCCGCCGAGGACTCCCTGCGCCGGTTCCTCGAGGCGAACCGGCAGTGGGAGAACTCCCCGCTGCTGACGTTCCGCCACGACGCGCTCCAGCGTGAGGTCACCATGCGGAACTCGGTCCTCACGACGCTCGTGCAGTCCTTCGAGCAGGCGCGCATCTCGGAGGTCCGGGACACCCCCGTGCTCACGATCCTCCAGGAGCCGTACCTCCCGCCGCGACACGACCCCCGCCGCCGTGTGCTGATCGGGCTGCTCGGGATCGTGCTCGGGGGGATGCTCGGCGTCGTCGTCGCCTTCGTGGTCGAGGCGTTCGCCCGTCCGAGCCCGGGGGATCCCGGCCGTGAGGACTTCGAGCGGGCGTGGCGGTCGCTCCCGTTCGTGCGGGGGCGCGGCTGAGCGGTCCCGCGCGCGCCGGGGGACGGACCCCGGCCGTGACCGACGGGCCGCCGGTCGGAACCGAACCGGTTCTTGGTTAACTTTCTGGGCTGATCCCCCGAGCCGTACCGCGCAGCCCGCGGACGCGTGCCCATAGATCCATGCCCATTCGCAACATCGCCATCATCGCGCACGTCGACCACGGCAAGACGACGCTGGTCGACCAGATGTTCCGGCAGGCCGGTGTCTTCCGTGAGAACCAGGCCGTCGAGGAGCGCGTGATGGACTCCAACCCGCTCGAGAAGGAGCGGGGCATCACGATCCTCGCCAAGAACACGGCCGTCCACTGGAACGACGTGAAGATCAACATCGTCGACACGCCGGGTCACGCCGACTTCGGCGGCGAGGTCGAGCGCATCCTGCGGATGGTCGACGGCGTGGTGCTCCTGGTCGACGCGGCGGAGGGCCCGATGCCGCAGACGCGCTTCGTGACCCGCAAGGCGCTCGATCTGGGGATCCTGCCGCTGGTCGTGATCAACAAGGTCGACCGCGGCGACGCCCGTCCGCACGAGGTGCACGACGAGGTGCTCGAGCTCTTCATGGATCTCGAAGCGAGCGACGCGCAGCTCGACGCGCCCTTCCTCTACGCGGTGGGCCGTGACGGCTGGGCGTCGGAGGACCCGGACGCCACGGGCGGCGATCTCACGCCCCTCTTCGACACGATCGTGTCGCACTTCCCGGCGCCCTCGGTCGACGCGGACGGCCCGTTCCAGATGCTCATCTCGACGCTCGACTACTCGTCGTACGTCGGCCGCATCGCCATCGGGCGCATCGAGCGCGGCACGGTGAGCGTCGGCGACCAGGTGGCGCTCCTCGACCTCGGCGAGCCGGGCATGGTCGAGGATCCGTCGGAGGCCGAGCTCTCCCGCGTCTCGAAGCTCTACACCTTCCAGGGACTCGACCGCATCGAGGTCGAGGAGGCGAAGGCCGGCGACATCGTGGCGATGGCCGGCCTGGAGGGGGTGGAGATCGGCAAGACCGTCACCGAGCCAGAGCACCGCGAGCGCCTGCGCGGCATCGCGGTGGAGGAGCCGACGCTCTCGGTCGACTTCACCGTGAACAACTCGCCCTTCGCGGGTCAGGCCGGGAAGTTCGTGACCACCCGCCAGCTTCGGGAGCGGCTCTACAAGGAGTTGGAGCGCAACGTCTCGCTGCGGGTCGAGGACACCGAGCTGCCCGACACCTTCACGGTGAGCGGGCGCGGCGAGCTGCACCTGACGATCCTCATGGAGACGATGCGCCGGGAGGGGTACGAGTTCCAGGTGTCCCGGCCGCGCGTGATCACGCGGAAGGTCGACGGCCAGCTCCAGGAGCCTTACGAGCAGGCGGTCATCGAGGTGCCCTCGGAGCTGGTCGGCACCGTCATCGAGAAGCTCGGCCCGCGGAAGGGCGAGATGACCGAGATGAAGCCGATGGGCGACTCGGGGACCACGCGGCTGCGCTTCAAGATCCCGGCGCGCGGTCTCTTCGGGTATCGCTCGGAGTTCCTCACCGACACCCGCGGTGAGGGGATCCTGCACCACAACTTCCTCGAGTGGGACGTCTGGGCGGGGCCGCTGAAGGGTCGCACGCGAGGCGTCCTCGTCGCGGATCGTCCGGGCAAGGCGGTCGGCTTCGCGCTCTTCGGGCTGCAGGAGCGTGCGACGCTCTTCGTGAAGCCGGGCGACGAGGCGTACGGCGGCATGATCGTCGGCGAGAACGCGCGCACCGACGACATGGACGTGAACGTGAGCAAGGAGAAGAAGCTCACGAACATGCGCACCACCGCGTCGGACGAGAACATCAAGCTGGAGCCGCCGCGTCAGATCACGCTGGAGCTCGCGCTGGAGTTCATCCAGGACGACGAGCTCATCGAGGTCACGCCGGACGCGATTCGGCTGCGCAAGCGGATCCTCGATCCGAACCAGCGGAAGAAGGCCGCCAAGAAGGCGAACCAGCCGGTCGGTGTCTGACCCTCTCCCGGTCGGCGGGCCGGAGCCGCTCGATCCGGCCCGCTTCGAGCGGGCGGCGACCTTCCCGCAGTACCTCGACCTCGTGGTGAAGAATCGAGAGCTGTGGCGAGACGTCTGGGATCGGGTGCGACTGCCCGACGACCTCGTCGACGCCGCGCGCGCGGTCCCCGGCGGGTGGCGGCTCGTCGCCTTGTCGGAGGACTGGTGCGGGGACGCCGTGAACACCCTGCCCGTGATCGCGCGGCTGGCGGAGGCCGCCGGGTGGGACATGCGCGTCATGAGCCGGGACGAGAACCCCGACCTCATGGACACGCACCTGACCGACGGGCGCGCCCGCTCGATTCCCGTGGTCATCGTCTACGACGCCGACTTCCGCGAGGTCGGGTGGTGGGGCCCCCGTCCCGGCGAGCTGCAGAAGTGGGTCCTCGGCGAGGGGCTCTCGATGCCCTCCCCCGAGCGGTACAAGGTGGTACGGAGGTGGTACGCCCGGGACAGGGGTCGGACCACCCTCGAGGAGCTGCTGGACATCCTTCCGACGGCCGCCTGATCTTCGGGGCCATGGCTGTACCCCGGAAACGACTCGGCTCCTTCCTGCTCGCGTTCGGCTCCGGCTTCGCGGTCCTCACGATCGAGATCGCGGGCGCGCGCCTCAGCGCGCCGGTCTTCGGGCTCTCGGTCGTCCCGTGGACCGCGGTCATCGGGGTGATCCTCGCCGCGCTCGCCGCCGGGAGCCACCTGGGCGGACGGATGGCCGACGCGG
>CALJLC010000176.1 GCA_937982605.1 uncultured Gemmatimonadales bacterium
GGGTACCCGCTCCGGCTCTTCAATCCCGGCTACGAGGGCAACACGTCAGTGAAGCGGCTGCGCCGCATCGAGGTCACCGACCGCCCGACGCACACCCGGGACGAGACGTCGAAGTACACCGATCCGCTGGGCGACGGGACGGTCCGTCAGTTCAGCCTCACGATGGACGCCAAGTCCGTGATCACCTTCCCGTCCTATCCCTACGTCCTCCCGGACCGTGGCTGGTGGGAGATCCGCGGACTCGCGTGGTCGGGACGGGGCCGCATCACCCGCGTCGAGGTCAGCACGGACGGAGGGCGGAGCTGGGTCGACGCGCAGATGCAGGGGCCGATCCTGGCCAAGTCGACCGTCCGCTTCCGGCACCTCTTCGAGTGGAACGGCCGGGACACGCTGCTGCTGAGCCGCGCCACCGACGAGACCGGCTACGTGCAGCCGACCGTTCAACAGCTCTGGGACGCCCGGGGAACCCGGACCTCGTACCACCAGAACCATCAGCGCGCCTGGCGGATCGCCAGCACCGGCGAGGTCACCTTCGGGCTGGGGGAGCTGGTATGAGGCGCCGCGGGACGCGCCGACGGTCGGTCCACACGCGGATCACGACGGCCACGCTGCTCTCGCTCGCGGTGGCCGCGTGCGCGGGCGGTGACGCCGTCTCCGATCGGGTCGTGCGCGCCGCGGACGCCGCGGCCCTCCCTGGTAGCCCGGAGGCGCTCCCGTCGCACGCCCCGGCCCGCTTCGGCTTCGGCTCCGGCGCGAGCGATGCCCGCGTGGCGATGTGGGACATCGACGTGCGACCCGACGGCGCGGGGCTCCCGCCCGGCAGCGGCACCGTCGCGGAGGGACGGGTCGTCTACAACAGCCACTGTATCGCCTGTCACGGGCCCACCGGCACCGAGGGTCCCAACGACCGACTGGTCGACCCGGTCATGTGGGACGACGTCCCCGACACCCGGACGATCGGCAACTACTGGCCGTACGCCACCACGCTGTACGACTACATCCGCAAGGCGATGCCGCAGCTCACTCCGGGCATCCTCACGCACGACCAGGTCTACGCGGTGATCGCGTACCTGCTGTGGATGAACGAGATCGTACCCGAGGACGCGGTCATGGACGCCGAGACGCTCCCCGAGGTGCAGATGCCCGCCCGGGACCGCTTCGTCGTCGACGACCGGGAGGGCGGGACGGGGCCGGTCCGCTGAGCTAGCCTCCGCGGGGCGGAGCGATCCGGCGGAGGTCCGCGTCGAGCTGCGCCGACATGTAGCGCAGCAGCGCGGTCACCGCGGGGGCCTGATTGGCCTGGCTCAGGGAGACGGTGAAGACCGGGTCGTCGCCGCGCACCGCGGTGAGCGAGAGCTGCTGTCCGTTCCGGAGCTTCAGCACGTGCGCGGGCGAGATCGGGACCGACGCCTGGAGCGTGCGCCCGGTGCCGGCCTGCCCGGTCCAGAGGACGTCCGGGTCGCCGGCGGGGCCGAAGTGGACGAGGTAGCGGTTCTCGCCTCCGAGCGGACGCGGTAGCGCAGCGCGCAGCGCGAGCGCCGGCGCGAAGGCGACGTCGGGATGTCCGAAGGTGATCGCCAGGGCCTGGTTCGTCTGGTCGAAGGTCACGAGCTCGGCGGGTGTCGCCTGCTCGCGCTCCTTGAGGAGCGCCGTGAACGCCGCGGTGACCACGACGTTCCCGATCCGCGCGTATCCGATCGTCCTGGCGCCTTCGAGCCCCGTGGCACCGACGCGCAACGGTCCGGCGTTCGTCCAGGGGCGCAGCTCCTGCACGTCCCAGACGGCCTCCGGCGCGTCGACGAACCGGAAGGGGCCGGCCGGATCGGGCGGCGCGGCGGCGGCCGTGCACAGCGCGGTGCTCCGCTCCCCGCACGCCTCGACGACCGCGGGCCTCACGAAGATCGCACCGTCGCACGGGCCCGCCCGCGCGCCCAGGTCGCCCGTCTCCGCCACGATCGAGTCCGCCTGCTGCTGGATCGTCTCGAGCGCCCCGGAGACCTGTTCCTTGATGGCGTCACGGCCGACCCGCCGCTGCTCCTGGAGCGCCTCGTTGCCGGACTGGACGAAGCGCACCGCCAGCAGCGAGTCGGTGGCGAACCACGCCTGGACGTCCGACTCCACCGGATCGCTCGGGTCGAGCTCCGCCACGACCGCGCGCTCCTCCAGGGCGATCGCCTCCGAGATGGCGAGCAGCCGGCGCGAGCGCGCCGCGAGGGGGGCGAGAACCCGGTCGAGGGCCTCGACGTCCTCCAGCGTGGTCACGCACGCGCGCGAACGCTCGCGCTCCACCTGGGCCAGTCCGGCCGGCGGTGCGTCGAGGGACGTCTGGCCGGCGAGGCCGGTCGCGCCGACCACCCCCGCAAGAAGTGCGAGGGTAGCCGGAGCGGTACGCAGGGTCTCGATCACGTCATCGTCTCGAGTCAGCTGATCAGGGGATTCAGTCCGCGGTCCCGGAGGAGCTGATTGAACGCCGCCACGTCCTCGGCCAGCAGCGCGTCGAGCCTCGCCCGGGCGTCCATGAGCGTCTCCCGGAGGATCACGTGGACCTCGCGCTGCTGATCCGTGGGACGGAAGTCGGCCGTTCCGACACCACCTGCCAGGTGCCTCAGCTTACCCAGGACCTTTGCGGGATACCGGACGCCGTCCTGCCCTGTTCCCGTCGTGCGAAGCTGAATCAGCACCTCCTCGACCTCGATGAGCCGGGCGTCGAGGGTTCCCGCGCCTTCCACGAGGTCGTCGGCGCCTCCCTGACTCTCGAGGACGTCGACGAGATCGTAGAGCTGGCGGCGCACCCACTCGATGCGGTTGATGGCGTCCGCGGCGGCGTCGTAGTCGTTGCGGAGCTCGTTCATGAGCGCGAACTGGGCCTCGATGTCGGCCATGCTTCCCTCGGCCACCGGGTCCTGAAGGACCGTCAGCGACTGCGAGAACTCCTCACCGCCCACGGACAGCGTGACCGTGTACGTGCCCGGAGGGTGCCGGAGCGACATCCCGCTCTGGACGCGGACCCGGTCGGGCCCGTAGTCCACCCAGTCGGCGTAGAGGGGCGGCACCCGGCGCTCGATCGGAGTGCTCTCCTCTCCCGTGAAGTCCCAGAACACGCGGTTGATCCCGGGCCGCGTCGGCGCGGGCAGCGTCCGGACCACGGCGCCCCGGGCGTCCTCGATGCGGATCGACGCCCGCGCGCCGACGTAGGCGTCCCCGATCCAGTAGTCGAGGAAGGCCGCGTTCGGTGGGTCCTCGCCCTCGCTCATGTCGATCGTCTGCGACGCCGGCGCCGTCCGCGGGTTGAAGCGGTAGGCGTCGCGCGGCTCGAAGAGGTGGGCCGACGCCCGACGGACCTCGTCGGTGAGCTGCTGGAGCGGCGTGAGGTCGTCCATGATCCAGAAGCCGCGCCCGTACGTCCCGATCACGAGGTCGTTGA
>CALJLC010000177.1 GCA_937982605.1 uncultured Gemmatimonadales bacterium
GTCGGCAACACCGCCATGGACTGCTGCCGGAGTTCCAAGCGGCTCGGCGGCAAGGACATCAAGGTGATGGCCCGCAAGGACCGGCCGCACTTCAAGGCGTCGCCGTGGGAGCTGGAGGACGCCGAGGACGAGCGGATCGAGATCCTGGTGAACCACTCCCCCGCGAGCTTCGTCGTCGAGGACGGGCGCCTCAGGGGGATGATGTTCGACATCGTCGAGTGGCACGAGAACGAGAAGGGACGCCTCGTGAGCACCAAGCTCGACGAGACCTTCATCCCGGCCGACGACGTGATCCTCGCCATCGGCCAGGACAACGCCTTCCCGTTCATCGAGCGCGACATCGGCATCGAGTTCGGCGACTGGGACATGCCGGTCGTCGACCGCTCCACCTTCATGACGACGCGGCCCGGCGTCTTCGTGGGCGGCGACGCCGCCTGGGGGCCGGAGAACATCATCTGGGCGGTGGAGCACGGGCACCAGGCCGCGATCTCCATCCACGCGTACTGCAACGACCGCCCGGTCACCGAGCGGCCGCCGTACGGGATGAACCTCGTCTCGACGAAGATGGGGCTCCACGAATGGCGGTACTCGAACGACTACAACCCGGCGCACCGCACGGAGATGCGCTACGTCGACCTCGAGCAGCGGATCGCCGACATGAAGATCGAGGCCGAGCTGGGCTTCGATCCGGCGCAGGCCGCGCGCGAGGTGGAGCGCTGCCTGAACTGCGACGTGCAGACCGACTTCACCGCCAAGCTGTGCATCGAATGCGACGCCTGCGTGGACGTCTGCCCGACGTACTGCCTCACGATCACCGAGAACGGCACCGAAGCGGAGCTTCGTGACCGGCTCGTGGCGCCGGCGGACAACCTCGAGCAGGCGATCTTCGTGTCAGAGGCGCTCCCGCAGACGAAGCGCGTGATGGTGAAGGACGAGGACCTCTGCGTCCACTGCGGGCTGTGCGCCGAGCGGTGCCCCACGGCCGCCTGGGACATGGTCCAGTTCGACCTGTTGAACCCCCACGCCGGACAGGAATCTTGGCCAACCCCAGTGGCTTCGGTGTAAACGACTTCGCGCTCAAGGTCGGGACGGTCAACGGGACCGGCTCCGCGAGCGCGAACGGCCTCCTGCTCCAGGCGCTCTTCCGGATGGGGATCCCCGTCTCCGGAAAGAACGTCTTCCCGTCGAACATCCAGGGGCTGCCGACCTGGTACGAGATCCGGGTGAACGGCGAAGGCTACACGGCCCGCAGCCCGGACTTCCACCTGGTCGTCGCGATGAACCCGCAGAGCTACGCGCGGGACATCGAGGAGGTCGCCTCGGGCGGGTGGATCCTGTACGACAACACCCGCGAGCTCGACGAGCAGCTCAGGCGCGAGGACGTCACCTTCCTCGGCGTGCCACTCGCCGAAATGTGTGTCGACGCCTTCGAAGGAGCGCGCACGCGCATCCTCATGAAGAACATCGCCTACGTCGGCGCACTCGTGTCGCTGCTCGACATCGACATGGAGATCATCAAGGGGATGCTCGAGGAGACCTTCGCCAAGAAGCGTCACCTCATCGACGCCAACATGAAGGCGATCGAGATGGGCGCCCGCTACGCCGCCGAGCACTTCGACTGCCCGTTGCCGATCCGCCTCGAGCCGATGGACGCCACCAAGGAGTGCGTCATGATCACCGGCAACCAGGCCGCGGGGCTGGGGTGCGTCTACGCCGGCGCCACGGTCGGGGCGTGGTACCCGATCACACCGTCCACCTCGCTCATGGACGCGTTCACCCAGTACTGCGAGCGCTTCCGCGTCGAGCCCGAGACCGGCAGGAAGAAGTTCTGCATCATCCAGGCGGAGGACGAGCTGGCCGCGGCCGGCATGGTCATCGGGGCGTCGTGGATGGGCGCGCGGGCCTTCACGCCGACGAGCGGACCCGGCATCTCGCTCATGAGCGAGTTCATCGGGCTGGCCTACTACGCGGAGATCCCCAGCGTCTTCTTCGACGTGCAGCGCACGGGTCCGTCCACCGGGATGCCGACGCGCACGCAGCAGGGCGATCTCATGCTGTGCGCCTACGCCTCGCACGGAGACACGAAGCACATCTGCCTCTATCCCGCGAATCCGAAGGAGTGCTTCGAGTTCGCGGTGGCCGCCTTCGACCTGGCCGAGCGCTTCCAGACGCCCGTCTTCGTGCTGTCCGACCTGGACATCGGGATGAACGACTGGATGATCCCGCGGCTCGAGTGGGACGACGCCTACGCGCCGGACCGCGGCAAGGTCCTCTCCGCCGAGGACCTCGAGAAGGCGGAGTCCTTCTACCGCTACCTCGACGTCGACGGGGACCACATCCCCTATCGGACGCTGCCCGGCGTGCACCCGAAGGGCGCGTACTTCACGCGCGGCTCCGGCCACGACAAGTACGGCCGCTACACGGAGGGCTCGAAGGAGTACGTCGAGGTCGTGGATCGCATCCTGAAGAAGGTGGACTCGGCCGGGGAGCACGTGCCGTCGCCCGAGATCTTCGGCGACCGGGCTCTGGAGGCGGGAGCCACGACGTACGGGCTGATCTCGGTGGGCGGGTGCCACTGGGCGGTGCTCGAGGCGCGGGACGACCTCGCGGCCCGCGGCGTCGAAGTCGACTACCTGCGGGTTCGCGGCTTTCCTTTCGGCGCCTCCGTGGAGGCGTTTCTCGAGCACCACGACCGCGTCTTCGTCGTCGAGCAGAACCGCGACCAGCAGCTCCGGCGGATGCTCCTCATGGAGACCGGGTGCCCGAAGGACAAGCTGGCGTCGATCACCTACTACGGCGGTCAACCCCTGAGCAAAGGGCACGTGCTCGAAGGGCTGGCCGAGCACATCGAGATCCTTCCGGCGGGAGTCGGCTCGTGAGCTACATCAAGAAGCCGGTCGCGCGGCATCCCGGGCTGCGCAAGAACAAGCTCGG
>CALJLC010000178.1 GCA_937982605.1 uncultured Gemmatimonadales bacterium
AGGCCGGCTTCCTGCACGTCTCGGACGTGATCGTGGGGGACGGCGACGGTGACGACGACGACGACGGAAACGGCAACGGGAACGGAAACGGTCGGGGTCGAGGCCGCGGCCGAAAGAGCCGGAGCCTCCCGCCGATCCAGGACCACGTGAAGAAGGGCCAGGAGATCCTGGTCCAGGTCACGAAGGAAGCGATCAGCACCAAGGGGCCCCGACTCACCGCCGAGATCTCGCTGCCGGGCCGCTTCCTCGTCTACATGCCGTTCGCGTCCCGGGTGGGCATCAGCCGCAAGATCGAGGGCCGCAACCAGCGCTCCAAGCTCCGGGGCATGGCCCAGAAGATCCTTCCGAAGAACTCCGGGGGCCTCATCGTCCGCACGGTCGGCGAGGAGGTGACCCAGGAGAAGCTCGAGAGCGAGTTCAAGCGGCTCCACGAGCGCTGGAACTCGATCCGCGAGAAGGCGAGCCAGCTCCAGGCTCCGGCGCCGGTCTACCAGGAGGCGACGCTCATCAGCGGCGTCATCCGGGACCTCTTCAGCGACAAGTTCGAGGCGCTCCGGGTCGATTCGAAGAAGGCGTACGACGAGATCGTGGACTACGTGAAGTCGGTCGATCCGGACCTCCTCGACCGGGTCCACCTGCACCGCGGGGCCACGCCGCTCTTCGACGAATTCGGCGTCGAGGAGGAGATCCAGAAGGCCTTCAGCCGGAAGGTGCCGCTCAAGTCCGGGGGAAGCCTGGTCATCGAGCCCACCGAGGCGCTCGTCTCGATCGACGTGAACACGGGACGCTTCACGGGGAAGGGGAAGAAGGACCCCGAGCAGACGATCCTGAAGACCAACCTCGAGGCCGCCCGGGAGATCGCCAAGCAGCTCCGCCTGCGCGACGTCGGGGGGATCATCGTCGTCGACTTCATCGACATGGAGTCGCAGGAGAACCGGGACAAAGTGCTCAAGGAGCTGCGCTCCCACCTCGGTCGGGATCGGGCCCGTACCAAGGCCTTCGAGGTGTCGGATCTCGGCCTGCTGGAGATGACCCGACAGCGGGTCCGCCCCTCGGTGTTCAACTCACTGACCTCGATCTGTCAGTCGTGTGGCGGGATCGGCCGGGTGTACACCCCCGCCACCGTCGTCCGGCAGATCGAGCGGACCGTCAAGCGGGCCGCGGCCTCCAAGGAGGAGAAGAGCCTGGTGGTGCGCGTGCACCCCGAGGTCGCGCTCCGCGTCATCGAGGAGGAACCGGGGCTCATGAATCGGCTCAGGAACGGGACCCGGCTGGAGCTGCAGCTCCGGGACGACCCGCTCATGCGGCTCGACGAGTTCCGGCTCCTGTCCGGTCCGGCGGAGACCGACGTCACGGACAAGTACGCGGCCTGAACGGGCGGGCAGGGGGAAGACGCACGGCGCGGTAGTGGGTCAGTACCCACCGCCCACGGCGCCGGTCGCCTTGACCCCTCCGCCGGCCTTTTCGACATTTACAGGCTCTACAGCGAAGTCCGAACCCTTCGGAAGCTCGATATGTACGCCGTTTTCCAGACCGGTGGGAAGCAGTTCCGGGCCGAGCCCGGCACCCGCCTCCGCATTCCCTCGCTCGACGTCGAGCCCGGGGAGTCCGTGACCTTCGATCACGTGCTCCTGGCCGGTGACGGGGCCGAGAAGGTCCAGGTGGGAACCCCCACGGTCGACGGCGCCTCGGTCAAGGCCGAGGTCCTGCGTCACGGGCGCGGCGACAAGGTGATCGTCTTCAAGCGGAAGCGCCGCAAGGGCTACCGGAAGAAGCAGGGCCACCGCCAGAACTTCACGGAGATCCGGGTCGACGAGGTCGCGCTCGGCTGAGCGTCGGTCGATCTGCTCATAGAGGCACGACATGGCACACAAGAAAGGCGTAGGCTCGAGCCGGAACGGTCGGGACAGCAACCCGAACCACCTGGGCGTCAAGCGCGCCGGTGGGCAGCCGGTCCGCGCCGGTGGAATCATCATCCGTCAGCGCGGCACCCGCATCCATCCGGGCCGCAACGTGGGCCGCGGAAAGGACGACACTCTCTTCGCGCTGATCGACGGCGTGGTGACGTTCGAGCGCATGCGTGCGAAGAACGTCGTTTCGGTGTACGCAGCAGAGTAGTACCGTTGTCGTAGGGGGGTCCGGACGGCGTCGTGACGACGGCCGCCCGGACCTCTTTGCATGTTCGCACGTGGCACGCGAACGGAACGCCCCCCCGCCGTTCGGGGTTGTTGACCCCGGAACCCTCCGCTTCCGGTAGGACGTAAGGAAGTCAGGGTGGCGACAGAGAAGGAGGTGGACGATGTCTGCCGAAGACCTTCGCGGGCCCATGGCCCGTGTCGATAGATCGGCGCCGCAGTCCGGCGCCGCGCAGGAACTGGAAGGAGAGCTGGGCCGGATTCACTGGTGGCCCGCACTGGCGGTACTGCCGCTGCTCGCGGTGGTCCTCGCGGCCGGACCCTCCTCGGAGGAGCCCCAGCCGGACGAGGCGACGGTGGCCGCGGTCGAGTCCGACGCGTTCCCGCTCGTGGTCAACGCACGCGTCGAGCCGTGGATCGAGGCTTTCCGCACGACCCGGCGGGCCGAGTTCGAGGGACTCCTGCTCCGTCGAGAGATCTACGCGGATCTCATCCTCGAGAAGCTGCGCCAGCGCGGCATGCCCGAGGAGCTCATCTACATCCCGATGATCGAGTCGGGGCTCTCGCCCTTCGCGGTCTCGCGGGTCTCCGCGGTGGGTATGTGGCAGTTCATGAGCCCGACCGCCCAGCAGTACGGCCTGCGGGTGGATCCGTGGGTCGACGAGCGTCGAGATCCGGTGGCTGCCACGGACGCGGCCCTCGACTACCTGAACTGGCTCCACGACCGTTTCGGCGGCTCGTGGACGCTGGCGGCCGCGGCGTACAACGCCGGGCCGGGCCGGGTCGAGCGGGTCCTGCACCGTCATGCCGAGGGCTGGCTCGGCGGTGAGGAGCTCTTCTGGGAGATCCGCGAGCACCTGCCGCGGGAGACTCGGGAGTACGTGCCGAAGCTGATCGCGATCACGCGCCTGGCGAAGGACGCCGACGCCGACGGTTTCGAGGCCGGAGAGGTCGAGCCGTACCACTACGAGAACGTCTTCGTGCCGGGCGGCACGTCGCTCGAGGCCGTGGCGGCCACGCTCGATCTGGAGCCGGGGATCCTGAGGGCGTTGAACCCTCACCTGGTCCGAGGCGTGACTCCGCCCGACGAGAGCTTCCCGCTGCGGGTCCCGGTCGGACACGGCAACGCCGTCGTGGACAGCCTGGCAGGGCGCCGGTTCGGGCGGCTCGCCGACGACTGAGTCGCGGTCAGTCCGGGTCGCCTCCGGTGTCGCCCGGCCGACCCTGATCCGCTTCCGGCGCGTCGGATCGTGAGAGGGGCGGGCCCCAGCGGGTCCGCCCCTCCTGCGCATCCCGGGCCGATGCGATGATCCGCCAGATCAGGTCGCGGGTCATCTCTTCGTCGACACCGAGCCGGCGCGAGATCTCGGCCACGCGCCGAACCACGCGCGCCTCCTGGGACGGGTCGAGCACCGGCAGGCCGAGCTCGGCCTTGAGGGCCCCGATCTCGAGCGCGAGGGCCCGGCGGCGCCCGGCGAGCGCCACGAGCTCCTCGTCGAGGGCGCGGATCTCGTCGCGAAGCTCGGCGAGCCGGGCGTCGGCGTCCCCGCTCATGCGGCGGCCAGGAGGGGCGGGGCGGTCGTCGGCATTCGGCGTCAGTCCAGGAACGCCGAGACGTGC
>CALJLC010000179.1 GCA_937982605.1 uncultured Gemmatimonadales bacterium
GGCGGCGTGGCGCACCCGCGCGTCGGCGTCGTCGTTCAGGAGGTGGTGACGGCGCTCGGGGGGCAGGGCGTCTCCCACGCCGAGGCGGGCGCGCTCGAGCGTCTCGAGCAGAATCTCGACGGGGTCACCGAAGTCGAAGTGGAGCAAGACTTTGAGGCCGCGGGGCCGGAGCGGCTCGACTCGGGTGATCAGCGGGCTGGAGGAGCTCACGCGGTGCGGATCGGGTCGACGGACGCCCGGACGATAGGGGCTCGAGGCGGGCGACGGTATGCCGGGAGCGGGCCGCGTCATCCCCGCTGCACGTACCACGTGTCGTCGGTCATGTCGTGGTAGAGCGTGATCACCTTGCCGTCGTCGAGCACGACCGTGCGGTACTCGCGCGAGATCGCCTGACGCCACCATTCGTCGTCGATTCGCCAGCGCTCCCGGACGACGGCCACGCGGCGGGCCGGCCTGCCGGGGACGCGGACGTGGACGGGCTCGCCCAGCCCGTCGGTGTGAACGACGACGGCTTTCGGCTGACCGAGGGGCTTGAGGCGGGGGCGGTCGGGACGGGGTGGGCGGTACGGAGGTCTCATGAGGGGGTCAGGGGTCGAAGCTCAGGAGGGCGTGGCGTCGCTCGGGGATCCTCGACCAGGGATCGACCTCCACGACACGATAGAGAGGAGAGTGACCTAGACGTAACTTCAGCTCTTTTACCGCATCTTTAAGAGATACAGGAACTTGCCCGTTCGAGAGCTCGTGCCCGGCCGAGGCCCGGCCGGTCGTCTCCCTGCGGTCGAAGAGTCCGGTCTGCGCGCTGGGAGCGCCGAAGTCGGTGAGCTCGAGCAGGAGCGTCTCCACGGCCCGGGGTGGGGGTGAGATCGCCATCTTGGCGCGCAGCGGGGCGGCGATCCGTTCGCGCTCCGCCGTGGGCTCTCGCAGCACCGTCTCGACGAACCAGGAGCCTCCGCCCTCGAGGTGGGCACCCATGCGGACGCCGGTCACGCTGCGCCCCCGACGGGCGGGCCGCGAGAGCGCGCGCTCGACGAGACGGTCGAGGGCACCGTGCAGTGTCTCGGTCGTCCCGACCGGGTTGGGGAAGTCGAGCGAGGCACGGATGGGGCGGGGGCGATGCCAGGGACGGACGGGATCGATGCGCCGGGCCGTCGCCCACGCCAGCGCGTTTCTGCCGTCTTCGCCGAACTGCGCGACGAGGGAGGGCTCGGGAAACTCCCGCAGCCGGCCGAGCGTGTGCACGCCGAGCCGTTCGAGTCGCTGGACGACGAGCGGGTCGACGGGGAGCGCGCCGACGGGACAGCGGGCCAGGAAGGAGGACAGCCCTTCTTCTTCGATCAGGATCGGCGCGCCGGAGCGCGCGGACGCCGCGGCCACCCACGCGCCGAACTTGCCCGGAGCCAGGCCGGCCCGCGTCGCGGCCACGAGCGGGGCCGGAAAGACGCGGAAGAGCGTGCGCAGCGCGCGGTGGACGATCCGCTCGGGGCTCCCGAAGAGGCGCCCGAGGCCGTCGGTGCCCAGGAAGACCCGACCCCGGCCGGCGGGCTCGATGATCGGGGTCAGCTCGGTGAGCGTCTCGAGCATCGTGTCGACCGCGGCGTCGTAGTGGGCCGGATCGGGCTCGAGCAGCGTCAGGGAGGTGCACAGCGACACCGCCTGGGAGACGAGCTGGCCCGGCCGGACGCCGGCCTCGTGGGCCCGCTCGGAGACCTGCCACACGGTGCGGCGCGTGCTCTCGCCGGGGGAGAGCAGCGCGACCGAGGTGCTGTCGAGCTCGGGGGTGCGCACGAGCTCGAGGCGGAGCTCGAAGGTGGGGAGCCAGAGGCAGAGCGCCTGTCGGCTGCCCGTCGAGACGCGCGGCCGGGCGGGCAGGAAGGCCGTCCCGGCTCCGGGGCCGGTCGCCCAGCTCGTCTCGGCGGCGGTGACGGCGAGCCAGTCGTCGTGGGTGGTGCTGCTCTGTGCCCACCCCCGACCGGCCGGGTGGGTGGGAACCTGACGCTGCGCGCTCGAGCGAGACCCCGACATGGCGAAAGCGGACGTCCTCGGCGAAGGGGAAAGAGAAACCGACGGAGACGCCGATCCCCGGTTCCGAGCCTCGCCCCACAGCACCGCCCACGCACCCGTCGGAACCGGGGATCGACCCCGAACAAAAACCGAATCCTTGAGACCGAAGATACGCCGAAGATCGGGGGCGTGCAAGGCAGCGTGAAACACCGTTCAGCACCCGTCCCCACGCCCCACCCGTGCTTGTCCTGACAGACCTGTTGTTCCGTACGGACCATCGTTCGCACAGGTGGTGGGGCACCCCGCACAGGCCGTTCCGGCCGGCGGGGTGACGGGTCGTGGGTACTTCCGAACGAAGGGGGAACGATGAACACGCGAATGTCCCGGGCCGGAATGGCCGGCCTCCTGGGCGCGCTGCTCCTCCCGCTGACGGTCGCCGCGCAGCAGCCGCATACGATGCAGATGCAGCAGCTGCAGCGGATGCAGGAACAGGCGGTCCGGATGCAGGAGTCGATGCAGCAGATGCAGCGCCTGCAGATGCGGGCCCAGGAGATGGAGCAGACGATGCTCCGTCAGATGGAGCAGCTGCGGCAGCAGGAGATGCTGCAGGAGCAGGATCGCCTTCGCCTGCGCGAGCAGGAGCGGATCCGCGACATGGCGCACGCCATGGCCACGGCCGCCGGCGAGATGAACCAGGCGATGGAGCGGGCGCGCGACATGCTCCGCGACCCGGCGACCGTCTGGAGCCAGGAGATGGAGCGCGACATGGACCGGCTCCGCGAGCGCATGAACGAGATGGCCGGGTCCATGAACGAAGGCCTCGCGATCCTCCAGCGGCTCCACGATCGCATCAGTCAGGGAGGATGAGTCCCCGGCGGTTCCGGATGTGGCCGGCCGCGGTGCTCCTGCTGGCCGCCGCATCCGGAGTGGAGGCGCAGTCGTTCTCGTACACCGGAGCGGCCTCGTACAGCGCCGGGAACTACGTCTTCGACGCCCGCTCGGACAGCTGGGTGCTGACGAACGCGCTGCGCATGCGCACGGGTCCGGTCGACGTCTCGGCGTCGTTCCCGTTCGTGGTGTGGAACGGCGGGCTGGTCACCACGGTGGCGGGCGGCGTCACGCTGCCGACGGGCGGAACCGAGTCGGGAGCCGTCGCGCGACGGGGATCGGGTGAGACCATCGGGACCCGGGGCTCCGGCCGGCGGGGAGGCGGCTCCACCGTACCCGTCGACACTGTCACGTTCGCCAGCGCCTACAGCGCCCGCTTCGCGGACCCGTACCTCTCGATCGACGGGGAGCTCTCGTCGGGCTTCGGGACCGTGCGCTCCGTCCGCGTCAACGTCGCCGCGAAGGCGCCGATGGCGGATGTGGACAGCGGACTCTCGTCGGGTGAGTGGGACCTGGGTATCGGAGGCTCCCTGGTGGTGGGAAGCGGCCGCGTGCTGTTCCTGGCGGACGCCTCGTACTGGTGGATGGGGGACATGCCCGACCTCGAGCTCGGGGATGCGCTGAGCTATGCGGTCGGTGTCAGCACCGCCGCCTTCTCGGGCAGGGGCTCGGTGATGGCCACCGTCTCGGGAATGACGCGGACGATCGAAACGATGGATGCGCCGGTGTTGTTGAGCGCGTCCGTCGGCCACAGCGCCGGAGCGCGGAGCCTCCTGTCCGCCACCGCCGGGTTCGGGCTCACAGAGTCCGCGCCGGACCTCTACCTCGCCCTGGGCTGGTCGGTCCGACTGGGGAGCACCGCGGCGTTCTGACGTCGGCCCGCCGGGCGTGCGAGCGCATGCATGGCGCACGTGGCCCCGTCCACGGTATCTACGGGGCGACGACGGCGCAGGGCGCCGTCATGTCCCGAGCTTTCCGCCATGGCCGCGCCGAACGTCGTCCGAGCCGCCACCGCCGCCGTCCTCCTCCTGACCGGCGCGGCGATGGCCGCCCTAACCTGGCGCGGCTGGCCGGACCCCTTCGTCGACTTCGGCCGCGAGCTCTACGTCCCGTGGCGGCTCGCTGAGGGAGACCGACTGTACACGGACGTCGCGTGGTTCAACGGGCCGCTCTCCCCGTACGTCAACGCGCTGCTCTTCCGGCTCTTCGGGCCGGGGCTCATGGTGCTCGCCGCGGCCAACGCGGTCGTGCTGGCCGCGGTCGTGGCGATGCTGACCGCGCTCACGGCCCGGATCTCCGACCGCACCACCGCCCTCGCGGCCGGCCTCCTCTTCCTCCTGGTCTTCGGCTTCGGTCAGTACGTCGGGATCGCCAACTACAACTGGATCTCCCCGTACTCCCACGACCTCACGCACGGCATCGCGCTCGCGCTCGCGGCGGTGTGGGCGCTCGACCACTGGCGGCGCACCGGCGCGCGTCTCGCCCCCGCGCTCTCGGGTCTCGCGCTGGGTCTGTGCTTCCTCACCAAGCCGGAGACCTTCCTCGCCGGGGCGGCGGGCTGTCTGGCGCTGCTCGCGGGGCCGCTGCGCCGGCGTGAGCCGGAAACGATGGCGTGGATGGGCGCGGCGCTGCTGCCTCCCGTCGTCTCCGCCCTGGCGCTGGGTCTTCCGGGCACCCTGGGCGCGTGGCCTTCGGTGATGGCCGGCGAGGTCGCCCGGCTCCCCTTCTACCGGGCCGGGTTGGGCTTCGACGACCCGATGCTCCGTCTGGAAGAGACGCTGCTCTGGGGCGCGGTCTGGGGCGTCGGGCTCTTCGTGCCGGTCTCCGCGGCGTGGCTCGCCCGGGAGACGCGGAGCCGCTGGGCGCCGGTGCTCGCCTTCGCGGTGACGGCCGCGATCCTCCTGGCGGCGGGGGAGGCGGTGCCGTGGACCGAGTCGCTCCGACCGCTGCAGCTCGGCCTCCTGGTGGTCGTGGCAGCCCTCGCGGTGCCGTCTGCCCGGGGCGCCGGGAACGCCCGGGGGTCGGAAGCCGCGGGAGAGCCGGACGAGGACGCGGTCGAGCCGCCCACCGCGCTCGCGCTCGCCGTGCTCGCGCTCGTGCTCCTGACCAAGATGGCGCTCAACGTCCGCGTCGGGCATTACGGATTCGGGCTGGCCGCACCGGCGGCCGTCGTCATGCTCGTGGCGCTCCTGCGCTGGCTGCCCGACCTGCTCGATCGGCGGGGCGTCCGCGGAGACGTCGTGCGGGCCTCCGTCCTCGGCCTCCTCGTCGTCTTCTGCATCGCGCAGGTGCGCACGACGGCCGCGTGGATGGATCGGAAGACCGAGCGCGTGGGCGAGGGCCGCGACGCCTTCCGCGCCGACGTGCGCGGCGCGTGGATCCGGATGGCCGCGGAGCACGTGCGTGAGGCCGGGTACGGGTCGATCGCGGTGGTGCCCGAAGGGGTGCTGATCAACTACCTGGCGCGGGTGCCGAACCCGACGCCGTACGTGAACTTCATGCCGCCCGAGGAGATCCTCTTCGGGGGCGCCGCGTGGGCCGCCGCGTTTCGGGCCGCGCCGCCCGACGCGATCGTGATCGTGCCGAAGGACACCTCGGAGTTCGGCCGCGGCCCGTTCGGCTTCGGGTACGGCCAGGAGCTCGCCGCGTGGATCCGGGAGACGTACGTCCCGGAGGCGTCGCTGGGCGTGGAGGGCTACACCTTCGAGGTGCGGGTGCTCGTCCGTCGGAATCCCCCTACGTAGAAGTACCCGCCGGGAGGCCCGTAGACAGACGAATTGCGAGGAATGGCGGGCGGTTCGAGCGTTCGTGCGTTGATGAAACCCGTTCTCATCGAAACACGGACGTACGCATGTCCCTTCGTAGGATTCCCTCGCTCGCAGCCGCGCTCACCCTCGCGCTCGTCTCCACGGCGTGCGAAGACGAGGTCACCGGCCCCGGTGACGAGACCGTCGAGGGCGAGCTGACGATCGACGCCTCGGACCAGCTCGCCTTCACGTACTTCGCCTTCACGGACGGCGGCTCCGTCGTTTCCGTGACCTCTCCCGGAAGCTCCACCGACTGGGACATGGCGTTCCGTCGCTTCACGGTGAAGCTCAACGGCGGCGTCTCCGGTCCGGGCGAGGTCGCCGGCGTGAACCTCGAGAACAACGCGGCGCTCGATTCCGCGGGGATCGTCGACTTCACCCTCGACGACGCCGACGCCGCCTTCGACGCCGTCACGGACGCCGATATCGTGGGCGTGACCTTCGTCGAGGACGGCCTCGTGGAGGACGCCACCGCGTACCTGTCGTTCGGCGGGGCCCCGGCGGCCAACCCGCAGAACGCGTGGAAGGTGCAGCTCGCCGACGGAGAGCACGCCGTCGTGCGCGCGGTCGACTTCACCTTCGGTGGCCCGGTCTCCTTCGAGGTCCGGCATCAGCCCTCCGGAAGCGCTCTCTCGTCGATCGACACGGTGACCGCCGACGTGTCGGGCGGCCCGGTGTGGATCGATCTGGAGTCGGGCGCGACCGTCGGTCCGGCCGGGTGCAACTGGGACATCTCCGTGAGCCCCGGCGCCGACCTCACGCTGAACGCGGCGTGCAGCGCGGGCACCTTCCCGCTCGACGCGAGCGAGGACTTCTCCGCGATCACCGCGGCCGACGACGCGCCCGAATATGCGGGCTTCCTGGCGGGCACCGCGGGCGCCTTCCCGAGCTCCTTCTCGGGGCCCGAAGGGATCTTCTGGTACAACGTCGACGGCAGCATGCGACTGCTGCCGACGTACAACGTCTTCCTGGTGCGGGTCGGCGCCGCCGTCTACAAGGTCCAGATCGTCGACTACTACAGCGCCACGGGGGCCTCCGGCTTCCCGACCATGAGGTACGAGCAGATCCAGTGAGCCGACGCCTCGCCCCCATCCTCCTCGGGGCTCTCCTCGCCTTCGGTGCCCCCGGCCTGGCCGCCCAGGACGGGCGGGTCGTCGACGCGCTCTCGGGCGCCGCGGTGCCGATGGCGCAGATCCTGTGGCGGCCCGCCGCGTCCGACGCGGGCGAGCTCGCGGCGCCGTCGGGCCGGATCGAGGCGGACGTTGCCGGGCGCTTCCGCGTGCCCGGTGCCTGGGCGGGAGCGGGGTGGGTCGAGGTCCGCGCGCTCGGTCATCGCCCGCTGACCGTGACCCGAAGCCAGGCGGAAGCCGCCGGCTGGCGCTTCACGCTGGAGGCCGATCCGCTCGAGCTCGAGTCGATGCTCGTGACGGCCGGGGGGCGCGCGCAGCGCCGCTCCGAGATCTCGGTGCCGATCGCCGAGGTCACGGCCCGGGAGATCCGTCGCGTGAGCGCTCCCTCCGTGGAGTCGCTCCTGTCCCAGATGCCCGGGCTGCAGTCCCAGGCGGGTGCCCCGACGGGCTCGAACATCATGATCCGGGGCATCGGCGGCTCCCGGGTGCTCGTCCTCGTCGACGGGCAGCCGGCGGGCGGCGCGCTGCTCGAGAACCGGGATCTGTCCCGGGTGTCGCTGTCGGGCGTGGAGCGGGTCGAGGTGGTGAAGGGGCCGCTCTCGTCGCTGTACGGCACCGACGCGCTCGGCGGCGTCGTGAACGTCGTCACCCGGGACCCCGAAGCCGGCTTCCGGGCGGACGCCCGGGCGCTCTCGGGCGGGGCGGGGCGGTACGAGGCGGACGCCAACGTCCACGGAGGCGGCGACTTCCGATACCGCGCCTCCGGCAGCTGGCGCCAGCAGGACCGGGTGCCGGGCGTGGACGACGAGACCGGCGTCTTCGCGCGGGTGTGGGACGCGCGCTCGACGCTGCGCTGGCTCGGGACCGAAGACCTCGTCCTCCGCGCGGACGTGGCGTGGGTGCGCGAGCGCCAGCGCTGGCCCGTGGGCGGCGGCTTCTCGGGCTTCAACGACAATCAGGGGCTCACCGCGTGGACTCAGGCCACGCTGGGACGCCCGGGCGGGGAGTGGACCGCGAAGGCGCTCGTGCAGGACTACGAGCATCTCTACCGACAGGCGCGCGGCGACGCCCCGATCGCGGGCGCGGACCAGGATCTGCAGGAGGAGCGTTTCTACCGGGGCACGCTCATGTACTCCGCGGCGTCCGAGGGCAACGTGCTCGACGTCGGGGTCGAAGGGTCGAGTCGCGAGATCCGCTCTCCGGACAAGATCCTCGAGGACCGGGCGTCGGACCGGCAGGTCGACCTCTTCGTCCAGGACGCGCTGACCCTCGGCTCCGCCACGGTCAGCGGGGGGCTCCGCGCGACCTTCAACGACCGGTGGGGCAACGCGCTGTCGCCGACCTTCGGCGTGACCGCCTCGCCGGGCGGCGCGCTGCGGCTTCGGGCCGTCGTCGGGCGCGGCTTCCGGGCCCCCTCGTTCAAGGAGCTCGCCTGGGACTTCGCCAACGTCTCGGCGGGCTACACCGTCCAGGGCAACCCGGACCTCGAGCCGGAGACGTCGTGGAACGTGACCGGCGGAGTCGAGTGGGCGCCCTCGGCGGCGGTGAGCCTCGGGCTCGAGGGGTACACCAACCGGATCGAGAACCTCATCGAGTCGAGCTTCATCGGAAACAACCCGGCGGGCCTCCTCGTCTACTCGCCGCGCAACTTCAGCGACGCCCGAACCCGCGGCGTCGAGGCGACGGCCGCGGGCCGGCTCGGGCTCTGGGAGGCGCGTGCCGAGTACGTCCTCCTCGACGCCCGCTCGCTCGACGACGACATGCCTCTGGACCGCCGGGCCCGGCACTCCGGGCGTCTGCGGCTGGCCCGCACCATCCCGGGCATCCTCGACGGCGTGTTGACCCACGTGACCGCGCACGTGACGGGCGACGCGCCGCTGGTCGGCTTCG
>CALJLC010000180.1 GCA_937982605.1 uncultured Gemmatimonadales bacterium
AGAGACGCCGCGAGATGTTGCGGTCCTCCGGCCAGTTCATGGGACATGGCCTGACCTGGGCTCTCGCCGTTCTGCTGTTCATGTGGATCGGGTGGTGGGCCGACTCCAAGCTCGGCACCGCGCCGATCCTCACGATCATCGGAGCGTTCGTCGGTGGCAGCGCGGGTTTCTACAGTCTGTACTACCACATCGTGATCGAACCGAGACAACGGAGCGACGACTCCGAATGACGCCTTCGGCGAAATACGCCGCTCTGGGCGCCGGTGCCGTTTCCGCGGTCGTGCTCGCGCTCTGGCCGTTTCTCGACGCCCCCGCGCGTTCGGGCGTTCTCGTGGCCGCGGCGGTGGCTCTTCCCGTGCAGATCGTCGCGTTCGCCGCGATCCAGCGCTTCCGGGGCGAGCTCAACGGCTTCCTGGCCGCCTGGATCGGCGGGACGCTCGTCCGGATGCTCGTCGTCGGCGCGGCCGCGATCGCGCTGGTGCGCTCGGGCTTCGACGGTGGCGTGCCGATGCTCCTGGCCCTCGCGGGCTTCTTCTTCGGACTCCTTCTGCTCGAGCCGGTCTGCTTCCGGGTCGAGCCGACCAAAACGGTTGAAGCATAGATGAGGATCCTGGCGATGCTGCAGGGCGGCGCGCAGGCCGCGCAGGAGCACGGCGCGGCGGCCGAGAGCGGCCCCGACCTGCAGGGCATGCTCATGCACCACCTGCTCGACGGCAGCGAGCTGGAGTTCCAGATCCTGGG
This sequence comes from uncultured Gemmatimonadales bacterium, assembly GCA_937982605.1. Taxonomy (GTDB): domain Bacteria; phylum Gemmatimonadota; class Gemmatimonadetes; order Longimicrobiales; family Gaopeijiaceae; genus UBA2589. Next base: position 742 of record CALJLC010000180.1, read on the forward strand.
CCGCGGACCGGTGATCCACCTGCCGCACTGGGACCCGATCCACATCGGGCCTCTCACGCTCGACCTCTCGCCGACGAAGCACGTCGTCTTCCTCTTCCTCGCGGCGATCGTCTGCCTCGCGATCTTCCTCCCGATCGGCCGCGCGATGCGCGACAAGTACCGGGACCGGGCGCCCAGCGGCTTCGCGAACGCCATGGAGGCGATGGTCCTGTACTTCCGCGACGAGGTCGTGCGCCGGAACATCGGGCACGGGGCCGACGCCTACACGGGCTACATCCTCACGCTCTTCTTCTTCATCCTCTTCATGAACCTGCTCGGGCTGGTGCCGTTCGGCGCCACGGCCACGGGCAACTTCATGGTGACCGGCGCGCTCGCGGCCGTGACCTTCGTGGTCACCGAGATCTCGGGGATGCGGGCGCTCGGCTTCGCCGGCTACATGGGCACGATCTTCTACGCGCCCAAGGGGCTGAACCCCGTGGGAACGGCGATCATGCTCGTGATCCTGACGCCGGTCGAGTTCCTCGGGAAGCTCACCAAGCCGTTCGCCCTCATGATCCGGCTCTTCGCCAACATGATGGCGGGTCACACGCTCGTGCTCTCGCTGCTCGGGCTGATCTTCATGTTCGCCGGCGGCAGCGCGGTCGTGACCGGCGGCGTCACCGTCGCCTCCCTGGCCATGGTCTCCGGGATCATGATCCTGGAGGTCTTCGTGGCGTTCCTGCAGGCCTACATCTTCGCGATGCTGACCGCGGTCTTCATCGGTCTCATCACGTCGCACCACTAGACGACTTCGTACCACCCGTCGACAACGACGACAAACTCTCAAGGAAACCGAAATGCTCTACGGAATGCTCGCCGTGGTTCAGGAAGCGGCCACCGCCTCCGGCGGACTCGACCTCCTGGGTGCCGGGATCGGCATCGGCCTCGCCGTGATCGGTGCCGGCGTCGGCATCGGCCAGATCGGCAACGGGGTGGCGCAGGGTATCGCCCGTCAGCCCGAGGCGGCCGCCACGATCCAGACCGCCGGCATCATCCTCGCCGCGCTGATCGAGGGTGCCGCGCTGTTCGGGCTCGTCATCACCATCCTCTTCAAGTTCTTCTAATCACGACGATGCATCGCCGTCTCCGGCGTTGGGCCTCCTTCGAAATAGCGCTGCTATTCCTTCGGTCGGCCCGCCTTGGAGGCGACGCGCCTCGCCGCGATTTCGTGACCGAGGTGCACCTCACGGGCCGCTTGTCGGCTCACGGAGGGGTCGCATGAGAAGAACTACCGGAGAGCACATGAGAGTCAGTCGAATCACAGCAGCCGTGCTGGCCCTTTCGGCCGGCCTGCCGGGCGCTCTGCTCGCGCAGGGCGGCGAGGGCGGTGGGGGGCTGTACGACATCAACACCGGGCTGAGCGTCTGGACGCTCATCGTCTTCGGCATCCTCGTCTTCCTCTTGGGCAAGTACGCCTGGGGGCCGATCCTCGGAGCGGTCGAGGCGCGGGAGCAGGGCATCCAGTCCGCGCTCGACGAGGCCGCGAGCCGGAACGAGGAGGCCGCGAAGCTCCTGGCCGAGCACAAGGAGCAGCTCGCCGACGCCCGTCGGCAGGCGAGCGAGCTCATCGCCGAGGGCAAGGCCGCCGGCGAGGGTGTGCGCAGGGACATCGAGGAGAAGGCCCGTGCGGAGGCGCAGGCGATCGTCGAGCGGGCCCGATCGGAGATCGAGCGGGAGCGCGATCAGGCGATCCAGGCGCTCCGGAAGGAGTCCGTCGACCTGGCGCTCGCGGCGGCTTCGCGACTCATGCAGGAGAAGCTCGATCAGGATCGGGACCGGCAGCTCGTCGAGCGGTACCTGAGCGAGCTGGGGAGCGCCGGCTGACGTGAGGGACGAAACGGTCGCGCGGAACTACGCCGAGACGCTCTTCGAGCTGGCGAAGCGAAACGACGCCCTGGAGGGGTTCGGTGCCGCCATCGACACGGTGGCGGGCCTGCTCGAGGAGAATCCGAAGCTGCGGCTCTTCCTCGAGACGCCCCGCATCGACGACGCCGAGAAGAAGCGCGTGGTGAAGAAGGCGCTCGCGGACTCGCTTCCGAGGCTCGTCGTGAACTTCGTGCTGGTCACGATCGACAAGCGGCGCCAGCGGCTCCTCCGAGCCATCGCACAGCAGTATCACGCGCTCCTCGACGCCCATATGGGTCGCGAGCACGTGCAGGTCACCGTCGCGCGTCCGGTCGACGACGCCACGCGGCGGGTGATCACCGAGCGGCTCTCCGCGGCCCTCGGGAAGGAGGCGATCCCCCACGTCCGGGTGCAGCCCGAGATCATCGGTGGGCTCGTCGTTCGAACGGGTGACACGATCTACGACGGATCGGTGCGCCGGCGCCTCGAGACGATGAAGCGTCGGCTCCTCCAGGCCGACCTGCCCGCCGAGAGCGGCGCGGCCTGATCCGAATTCAATCACAGGACCGATAGAAGATGGCCAACGACTCCCAGCTCCGCGCCAGCGAGATCAAGGACGTCCTGCTCAACGAGATCGAGCGGTACGAAGACGAGCTCAAGGCGGAGGAGATCGGCGAAGTCCTCGAGGTGAAGGACGGTATCGCGCGCATCTACGGCCTCACCAAGGCGATGGCCTCGGAGATGCTCGAGATCACTTCGTCCGAGACCGGGGACACCGTCACCGCGCTCGCGCTGAACCTCGAAGAGGACAACATCGGCGCGGTCATCATGGGTGAGTGGACGAGCCTGCACGAGGGCGACCAGGTCCGCCGCACGGGCCGCGTGCTCGACGTGCCGGTCGGCTCGGGCTACCTCGGCCGGGTCGTCGATCCCCTCGGCGCGCCGCAGGACGGCAAGGGCGCCATCGACGGGATCGAGGGCACTCGCCAGATCGACATCGTGGCGCCCGGCATCGTCAAGCGGCAGCCGGTGGGCGAGCCGCTCCAGACGGGCATCAAGGCCATCGACTCGATGATCCCGATCGGCCGCGGTCAGCGCGAGCTGATCATCGGCGATCGCGGCACCGGCAAGACCGCGGTGGCCGTCGACGCGATCATCAACCAGAAAGAGACCGACGTCATCTGCATCTACTGCGCCATCGGGCAGCGGGCCGGCAAGGTCCGCTCGGTGGTCGAGACGCTGCGCGAGCACGGCGCGATGGAGTACACCATCGTCGTGGCCGCGAACGCCTCGGACCCGGCGCCGATGCAGTACATCGCCCCCTACTCGGCAACTGCGCTGGCCGAGCACTTCATGTGGCAGGGCAAGCACACGCTGGTCGTCTACGACGATCTCTCGAAGCAGGCACAGGCGTACCGCCAGCTCTCGCTGCTGCTCCGCCGGCCGCCGGGCCGCGAGGCGTACCCGGGTGACGTCTTCTACCTGCATTCCCGCCTGCTCGAGCGCGCGGCCAAGCTCTCCGACGAGCTCGGTGGCGGCTCGCTCACCGCGCTTCCGATCATCGAGACGCAGGGCGGGGACGTCTCGGCGTACATCCCGACCAACGTGATCTCGATCACCGACGGTCAGATCTTCCTCGAGCCGGACCTCTTCTTCTCGGGCGTCCGTCCGGCGGTCAACGTCGGTATCTCGGTCTCCCGCGTCGGCGGCTCGGCTCAGGTCAAGGCGATGCGCAAGGTCGCGGGCCGTCTGCGGCTGGATCTGGCGCAGTACCGCGAGCTCGAGGCCTTCGCCCAGTTCGGCTCCGACCTCGACGCCGCCACGCAGCGTCAGCTCGCGCGGGGCGCCCGCACCGTGGAGATCCTCAAGCAGCCCCAGTACCAGCCGATGCCCGTCGAGAACCAGGTGGCGGTCATCTACGCGGTGACCAACGGTCACCTGGACGAGGTCTCGATCGACGACGTGCGTGAGTGGGAGCTCGGCTTCCACGAGGCGATGGCCGCCAAGCACCAGGACGTCCTGGAGGGCATCCGCACCGGTGGCCAGCTCACCGACGAGCTCGTCGAGAGCCTGGTCGACGCCATCAAGGGCTACAACGCCACCTTCGCGGCCGAGCACGGAGCCGCGCTCGCCGGCGCCGGCGCCTGAGCGACGCTGACGACGAGGAGATCGCAACGTGGCAGGCTCTCGCGAAGTCAAACGGCGGATCAAGTCGGTCGAGAACACCCGACAGATCACGCGCACGATGGAGCTCGTGGCGACGTCGAAGCTCAAGCGCGCCACGGACCGCGTCTATGCCGCGCGCCCCTACGCCGAAGCGCTCGACGAGATCGTGCGAGGGCTCTACTCGCCGGCGCTCTCGGAGCGCTATCCGATCCTGCGCCGCCCCGACGAGGTGAAGCGCGCGGCGGTGCTGCTCCTCACCGCCAATCGCGGGCTGTGCGGCGGCTTCAACTCGAACCTCATCAAGCAGGCGCGCAACCTCA
>CALJLC010000181.1 GCA_937982605.1 uncultured Gemmatimonadales bacterium
CCCGTGACGAACGTCAGATAGCTGGGCACGAGCGGCAGCACGCACGGCGACAGGAAGGAGAAGACGCCCGCCGTGAAGGCGATCATGATCCCCACTTCGACTTCGTTCACCCTTCACCCCTCATCGATTCGTTGAGCTCCGCTTCCAGCTTCTCGTGCACCGCCTCGCGCTCCCGCGCCGCCCGTTCCTCCGCGCGCGCCCGCCGGGCCTGCGCCAGCGCCCTCACCCCGGTGGCCAGCCCGACCCACCCGAACACCAGCGCCACCACCCACCCCACCACCGCCGGGAGGAGGGCCCCCGCCGCCCCCCCCGGCCGGACCCAGAGCCCGCGGAGCCCCGGCACCCGCCGGGTCTCACGAGCACCGTCCGCTCCTCTCGACCCAGCGTGCGGTTGCCCGCCAGCGCCCCCCCGAGCGACTCGCCGGCCCGCACGACCGCCGCCAGCGAGAGCCGACCCGGCGCCGTGCCGATCTCGCGGAAGCGGCGCTCGAGCCGCTCCGAGAGGGGCTCCTCCGGATCCAGCGACTCGGTCGACATTCCCATCACCACCGAGACGGAGCGACCGCCGATGACCGGACCGCCGGGGAGCACGATCTCGACCGAGCTGGCCAGATCCGCGAGGAACAGCCCCTCGAGCTGCCCCCCCAGATCCGGATCCAGAACGCCCACGTCGAGCTCCCAGTTCCCGAGCAGGCTCGCCGAGTTGAGGTTGCTCGACCCGACGCGGCACCAGACGCCGTCGACCACCGACGTCTTGGCGTGGATCATCGGACCCTGCCACTCGAAGATCCGGACGCCCGCCTCGAGCAGGTAGCGGTACCCCCCGCGCGAGACCGACCCGACGATCGGCCAGTTGTTGTGGGCCGGGGTGAGGATGCGCACGTCGACACCCTGCAGAGCCGCGGCCGCCAGCGCCTCGGCCAGCGGACGCGGAGCCACGAAGTAGGCGTCGGTGATCCAGATCGAGCGGCGCGCACGACTCGCGGCGAGGTGCAGCGTGCGGTAGACACGGGCCCGGCCGGGCTCGCCCTCGATCAGCCAGACCGGCGTTCCCCCGGCCTCCTCGCGCTCGGGGAGCGTGGCGGCCAGGAAGATCGGATCGGCGATCTGGTTCCAGACCGACTCGAAGGCGCGCGCCGCCGCGAGCGCCGCCGGGCCCTGGATGCGCACGCCGGTGTCGCGCCACGGAGCCCGGCTCTCGGTGCCCGCCCACTCGCTGCCCACGCAGAGGCCGCCGAGGTGGGCCACCTCCCCGTCGACGACGACGAGCTTGCGGTGATCGCGCTGGAATGCGGCGAAGGGATTCCGGAGCGCGGTGGTCGGCGGGTTGAACGCGGCGACGTGCACCCCCGCGTCGCGCATCGGCTTCCAGAACGAGGGGCGCGTCGCCCAGCACCCCATCCAGTCGTAGATCACGTGGACGGGTACGCCTTCCCGGGCCTTGCCCACGAGCGCGTCCCGGAACCGCCGGCCGACCTCGTCGTCGCGGACGAGGTAGTTCTCGAAGTAGACGAGCTTCTCCGCCGACTCGATCGACTCGAGCCAGGAGCCGAAGGTCGTGGGCCCGTCGAACTCGAGGGTCAGCTCGTTCCCGCTGATCGTCTCCGCGCCCGTGGCCCGGGAGACGTCGATCCAGGGGAACCGCCGCTCGACTTCGTCCCGCGACGGAGGCCGGAAGACGAGACGACGGGCAGGCGGACCTTCGCGGTCGTTCAAGGCGATCCCGAGCCGAGGCGATCCTGGAAGCGGTACGATATCAGCTTGTACGCGAGCTTGGCCACGAGGAAATCGGGCGCCGGAAGCCCGGGCGTCGGGGCCAGCTCGACGATGTCGGCGGCCACCACCGTGCGCTCCGCGAAGACCCTGCGCAGGAAGCGGAGGGTCCGGTACCAGTCGCCCCCGCCCGGTTCGGGCGTCCCCGTCGACGGGACGAGCGACGGGTCGAAGTAGTCGACGTCGAAGGTGAGATACACCACCGGCCCGAGCGCCTCGAGCGCCCGCTCCATCCACCGGTCGTCGTCCACCATCTCGTCCGCCCAGATCAGCGTCGAGCCCTCGTGGCTCTCCGAGACCGCCACCTCCTCGGCGCTCACACCCCGGAGCCCCACGCCCACCACGTCGGCGCGGTCGAGCACGCGCGCCATCGCCGAGGCGTGCGAATGCGGTGTGCCCTCGTACTCGCCGCGGAGGTCGGCGTGCGCGTCGAGCTGGAGCACGCTGAGGCGTGCGTCGGGGTCCCGCTCGGCGAGCCGATCCGCCTGGGCCAGGATCGCCGGGGAAGAGACCGAGTGCTCCCCACCGAGCATGAGCAGGAAGGCGTCTCCGGCGGCCCGCTGGACCCGGGCGTAGGCGTCACGCAGCTCCTGCATGGCCGGGCCGGCTCCCGCCCTCGTCAGCTCGAGCGCCGGCAGCGTGTGGATCCCGAGCAGGGCCCCGGGCTCGCATCCGAACTCCTGGTCGTAGAGCTCGATGTAGCGGGACGCGGAGACGATCGACTCCGGGCCCCGGCGTGTCCCGCCCCCGAACGAAGTGGTGGACTCGTACGGCACGGGCAGGAGCAGAGCGTCGGCGCCGTCGAAGGCGTTCGCGCCCTCCTCGAGGCCGAGGAAGGTGCGCGGCAGCTCCCACGGCAGATCGGCCAGCTCGTCGGGCAGCCCCGCCGGCCCCGGCTCGTCGCGGCCCCGTCCCGGGGCGTTCTCGTCTCTGCGATTCGGCATCGGCTCAGCGCACCGTTTCGATCGGACAGATGAGCCCTTCCTGCGTGAGCTCGACGCCGGCGTCCAGGCACTCCTTGCACAGCCCGAAGATCTCGAGCCGGCGTCGCACGGGAACGAATCCGTATTCCGAACGGACCCGGCTCTCGATGTGGAAGAGCTCGGGGCTCTCGAACTTCGTCACCGTCCCGCACTCGACGCAGATCATGTGCTCGTTGACCGGCCGTCCGGAGACCCGCTGCTCGTAACGCTTGAACCCTTCCCCGAAGTCGTGCTCCTCCACGAGGCGGCTCCGCACGAGGAGGTCGAGCGTCCGGTAGATCGTGGCCTTGCCGATGCGCTCGCCGCGGGCGCGCAGGGCGTTCTCGATGTCGTCCACCGACAGGTGGTCCTCGGACTCGAAGACCACGTGTGCCACCGCGGTGCGCTGGTGCGTGACCGGGAGGCCCCGATCCCGGAGGATGCGGCTGAACAGCCGGAGGAACGGAGAGGTGCCCTGCTCGTCGCTCATGGCTCCACCGCCTCGATGAAGACGTCGTCGTACTCTTCCATCAGCGTCTCGAAGCGCTGCCGGTCGGCCTCGATGAGGACTTCCCGCGGCTCGGCCGAGTCCCCGGCCCGACGGACGACGCCCTGCATCACGGGCGGGAAGCGATCCGGCTCGGCCTCGCCGACGTCGGCGAAGGTCGGCTCGACCGTGACCCCGCGCCCCGTATGCTCGGCCGTGTACGCGACCGTCGCCACCGCGCGTCGCTCCTGCCCCGGCTGATAGAGGCTCACGGCGATCAGCCCCTGCTCCCGCCGCCCGTTCCGGACCGGTGGGAAGATCCAGAGTCGATCGACGTTCTCGACCCCGAGGTGATCGCGGAGCCGGATGAGCGTGCGGGGCAGCGCCTCGGGAACGCCCGGGTCCTCGCTCTTCGGGGTGGGCGGTCCGGTCATGCTTCGCGCGCCTTCGCCACGGCGCGGCGGGTCGCGCCGAGGACCCGTTCGATCGCCGCGTCCATCGGCCCAGGCACGACCGCGCCCGAGGCCTTCACGTGCCCGCCGCCGTCGAAGCCGCGTGCCAGCGCGTTCACGTCGACGGCGCCGTTGGAGCGGAAGGAGACCTTCACCTCGCCCGACGTCGTGGAGCGGAAGAGCAGGCCCACCTGGGTCCCCTCGATCGAGCGCGGGATGTCCACGAGTCCCTCCAGGTCTTCGGCGCCGGCGCCCAGCTCGTCGTACGCCTCGCGCGGAATCACCATCCACGACAGCCCCGTCGCCTCGTCGTGCTCGAGCGTGTCGAGCGCATGGCGCAGGAGCCTGTACTTCCGGATCGGCGCGGAGCCGTACAGGCGCTCGTACATGGCCTCCGGAAGCAACCCCCGCGCAATGACCTCCGCGGCCACGCGGTGGCACTGCTCGGTGGCGTTGTCGAAGCGGAAGCTCCCGGTGTCGGTCAGGATCGCGACGTAGACGCCGTGGGCGATGGCGTCGGTCCAGGGACCGTTGGCCGCGTGCACGATGTCGTACACGAGCTCTCCGGTGGCGCACGCCGAGGGGTCACGCAGCGCCGTGCCGCCGATGGCGTGGTCGCCGATCGGATGGTGGTCGACGACCACGATCGGCAGCTCCCGGATCATCTCCCAGACCCGTCCGACCCGCGACACTTCGCCGGTGTCCAGGACCACGGCCACGTCGGCCGTGTCGCACAGGTCGCGCGCCCGCCGCGAGCCCGCGGGGACGATCCATTCCTCGTCCTCGAGGAGGAAGCGGTAGGCGTCGGGAAAGGTGGTCGGGTTCACTATCCACGCCTCGGTGCCGTTCGCGCGGAGCCAGGAGACGAGCGCGGCCTCCGAGCCCGCGCCGTCACCGTCGGCGTTCAGGTGGGTCGTCAGGACCGCACGGCGCGAGGCCAGCAGCACGTTTCGGACTTCGTTGACCGCCGCCGCTCGATGCGCGGGCGTCCGGTAGCTCAAGAACGATCCTGACCCTGGAGTGAACGCTTCGTCCGCGGCCGGCGGACCCGATAAGCTACCGTGCCGCCCGGGGGGCTGGCTACCGGTCGGAGGCCGACGCCGACCCGGGGAGGGCCGCCGTGGGCGCCCCCGGCAGCTTCTTGCGTACCTTGGCCCAGGTCGATGCCAGGTGCACCGAGCGGGGTGCTTCCCAGCCCCCGATCGTGGCGCCTTCGAGGGCGCGCAGTAGGGCATCCGGGCGGTTGGGATGGTCCGGCACGCGTACGAAGGCGTTGCCGATCTCGCCGACCGTGTGCGCGTCCGAGCCCCCGCCCCGCAGCCGGTCCAGGCGGTCCGCGAGCGCGCGCGCCCGCCCGTTCATCGTCCGGTCGTGGAGCCGGGCGTGGGACGTCTCGACCACGTCGCAGAGCGCCCCCAGACGGACCGCGTGGCGCC
>CALJLC010000182.1 GCA_937982605.1 uncultured Gemmatimonadales bacterium
ATGACGCCGTCGTCGCCGATGACGATCGCGTTGTCGAGCGACGCCCCGAGCGCGAGGCCCCGCGCGTGCAGCTCGTCGGCGTCGGCCATGAAGCCGAAGGTGCGCGCCGGCGCGACTTCGCGACGGAAGCCCTCGGGATCGAGCACGAAGGAGCCGTAGCTCCGCCCGATCGTCGGGTTCTCGAAGTCGATCGTGGCCGAGACGCGCAGCCCGTCGTGCGACCCCGTCGCCACGTACGAGGCGCCCTTGCTCCCGCTCGCCTCGACCGCACCGGAGAGCGTGATGACCTCGACCTCCGCGTCCTGCTCCACCGCCCCGGCGTCCTCGAGCGCCAGGCAGTAGTCCTGGAAGGAGCCGTCGCGGATCGGGAGCTCGAGCCCGTCGATGTCGACGAGGACGTTGTCGATGCGCAGCCCCGCGAGCGCCGCCATGACGTGCTCGATCGTCAGGACCCGCGCGTCCCCGGCGCCGAGCGTCGTGCCGAGCTCGGTGGCCACCACGTTGTCCACGGTGGCCGGCACCTCGGGGCACCCCTCGAGGTCGACGCGACGGAAGCGGATCCCCGAGCCCGGCTCCGAGGGCCGGAAGGTCAGCGCCGCCCGTTCACCGGAGTGGACACCGACGCCCTCGAGGCCCACCTCTCGGGCGATGGTCCGCTGCGCGGGCCGACTCATGGGCGGTCCTTCCCCGGGGAACGAAACGAGGCCGGTGCGACGCCGACAAGGTAATCGGATTCGCGAGCGAACCCCACGACTTCGTGCCTCACGTTCCGCCCCGCAGCCGCTCGACCTCGGCCTCCAGCTCCTTCACGCGCGCCGCCAGCTTGGGGAGGCGGTGCAGGTGCGCCTCGAGCTTCAGCTGCTCGCGGTGCGGGCGGGCCGGATAGCCGGAGACGGTCGTGCCGGGCGGAATGTCCCGGGTGACCCCGCCCTGCACCGCCACCTGGGCGCCGTCGCCGATCTCGAGGTGGGGTGCCGTGCCCGCCTGCCCGCCCATGAACACGCCTTTGCCGAGCCGCGTGGAGCCGGCCACCCCCGACATCGAGGCCAGGAGCGAGAGCGCGCCCACGCGCACGTTGTGACCGATCTGGACCAGGTTGTCGAGCTTGGACCCCGCCCCGACCCGCGTGTCGCCGAGCGAGCCGCGGTCCACGCAGGTGTTGGCGCCGATCTCGACGCCCGACTCGACGATGGCACGGCCGATCTGCGGCATCTTGGCGTGGTGGCCGTCCATGAAGGTGTAGCCGAAGCCGTCCGAGCCGATGCGGACGCCCGCGTGGAGCACGACCCCGTCTCCGATCTCCGAGTCGTGATAGGTGACCACGTGGGGGTGGAAACGGCACCCGCTGCCCACCACGGTCCGCTCGCCGAGGACGCAGTGCGCGTCGATCCGGGTGCGATCCCCGATGCGGACGCCCTCCGCGAGCACGACGTACGGCCCGATGCGGACCCCCTCGCCGAGCACCACGTCGTCCGCCACGACCGCGGTCGGGTGGATCCCGGGCTCCCATGCCTCGACCGGGTGGAAGGCGTTGAGGACCGCGCGCAGCGCCGGGTGCGTCGCCTCGACGACCACGTACGGCACGCCGTCGGGGACCAGCTCCTCGAGGTCGGCTCCGACGAGGAAGGCGGCCGGGCTCGACTCGTCGATCCGCCGCGCGTACCGCTTGGCGGCGAGGAACGCGATCTGGGTCGGGCCGGCCTCGCCGGCGGGGCCCACTCCGTCGACCACGACGCCTCCATCACCGACGAGGCGACCGCCGACCAGGTCGGCGATCGCCTCCAGGCTCAGGGAGCCGGCCATGACCCTCGGGCCCCGGACTCGATCAGCGGTCGTTGCCGGTGGTGCCTCCGGCGGCCTGCAGGCGGGTGATGACCTCCTGGGTGAGGTCGAGGGCGGGGTCCGCCGAGACGATCGAACCGGCGGCGGCGTCGAGGATGAGCGAGTAGGCGCCCTCCTCGCGGATCGTCTCGATGACCTCGGTGATGTTGTCCATGACCGGCTGGATGAGCGCCGCGCGCCGCTCGTTGGCGACCTGCTGGAGCTGACCGGCCCGGTTCTGGTACTCCTGGAACTTCTGCTGCAGCGCCTGCTGGCGGTTGGCGCGGGCCTCGGGCGAGAGCGTGAGCTGCTGCTGCTGGAGCGACGTCTCCATGTTCTGGAGCTCGGTCTCGAGCTGCTGGATCTCGGCCTGATACCCCTGCATCTCGGCGTCGAACTGCGCCTGCGCCTCTTCCGCGCCGGGGGCCTGCATCAGGATCTCCTGGGAGTTGATGTAGGCGATCTTGAGCGTCTGCGCCTCGACGGCTCCCGCCGGAAGCAGGAAGGCCAGCGCCAGAAGCGCGAGAGAGGTGCGTCGCATGGTGAAAACTCCGTTTCGTGTCGTGCCGCCGACGAGTCGTATTCCGGGATCGGCCCGGGTGTTCCCGTGTTCCCGCGGGCATGCTGCCGGCGAGCGCATACAGCCTGTGAATTTCTAAAGGACGAGCGCTCAAGTACAGCCTCGGACGAGCCGAGGCCGCGCCGCGCAAGCCGGACCGCCG
>CALJLC010000183.1 GCA_937982605.1 uncultured Gemmatimonadales bacterium
GCCGAGACGGAGAAGTACGCCCACGTCACCTACTTCTTCAACGGCGGCGAGGAGACCCCGTGGGAGGGCGAGGATCGCACGCTGATTCCTTCGCCGAAGGTGGCCACCTACGACCTCCAGCCCGAGATGAGCGCGCGCGCCGTGGCCGACGCGGTGACGACCGGCCTGCGCGGCGACTATCACTTCGTGCTGGTGAACTTCGCCAACCCGGACATGGTGGGGCACACGGGGGTGATCCGCGCGGCCGTGGCCGCCGTCGAGGCGGTCGATGCGTGCCTGGCCGACATCCTCGAGACCGTCGACGAGCATCCGGAGTGGGTGGCGCTGGTGACCGCCGACCACGGCAACTGCGAGATGATGATCGACGAGAACGGGGCGGTGCATACCGCGCACACCAAGACGCCCGTCGACTTCATCCTCTACGATCCGCTGGAGCCGGACGAAGCGGTCGGGGAGTCCACGGACGAGGAGCCGGACCCGGCCCGCCGCTGCGGGGTCACGTTGTGGAAGAGCGGCCGGCTCGCGGACGTGGCGCCGACGGTGCTCGGCCTCCTGGGCCTCGAGCAGCCCGACGTCATGACCGGGGAGAAGCTGGTGCTCGAGGCCGCCGCCGAGGAGATCCGCGAGGAGGAGTGATGGAGCGCGACGACCTCCTCGACCGGGTCCTGCAGCTGGGCGACGAGGGCGACTGGGCCTCGGCCGCGGAGCTGCTGCGGGACCACATCGCCGACTTCGACGAGGAGCCCGCGGTGCACTGCTGGCTGGGGGTGGCGGAGCGGGAGCTCGGCCTGGACGGCGTCGCCTACGAGCGCTTCAGGAGGGCGCTCGCGCTCGGACCGGATGATCCGTACGTCCTGGCCACCGCGGGCAACGGGGTGGCCGCCTTCGACGACCCCGACGCGGAACAGGCGCTGAGGACCGCGGCGCTCACGGCGCCGCACCTGGCGCTCACACGCCTCCTCTACGGCGCGTACCTCGCCCGCGAGGGATTCCTCGATCAGGCGCGGACGGAGCTCGAGGCGGCCCGGGAGATCGATCCGGACGACCCTCAGGTGTCGTACGAGCTCGGGGTCGCCCTCGCTCTCTCCGGGGAGCTGGAGAGCGCCGCCGACGCCCTGGCGGACGCGGTCCGGCTCGACCCCGACGACGGCTGGATCCGCATCGTCTTCGGCCTCGCGCTCCTTGAGGTCGACCGCGTGGACGAGGCGGCCGGGGAGCTGATGGCCGGCGCCCGGCTGCGGGAGGACGACGTCGACGCCCAGCTCGCCGCCGCGCTCGCGTCCGCGGCGATCGGCCGCGACGGGACCGCGTGGGAGATGCTGGAGCGGGCGCGCATCCGGGCGGCCGAGGCCGACCTGGCCATGGTCCTCTCGGTCGAGGACCGCCTCGACGGCGGCCACGAGGCGGCAGGCTCGATGCTCGCCGAGGAGCTCGCGCCGGAGATGCTCCGCTCCCGTCTGAGCGAGCGTCCCTAGTGGCTCCCGGCCGCTGATCCGTTACGGTACGCTGCCCCGACCCCTCGCCCGCCACCGGAGCCCCGACCCTTGTCCCGACTCTCCATCCCCTTCGAGCGCCACCGGCTCGACAACGGGCTGCGCGTCGTCGTGGCGCCCGACCGGACCGTCCCGGTGGTGGCCACCAACCTATGGTAAGGGGTCGGCTACCGGAACGAGCCGAAGCGGAAGACCGGCTTCGCGCACCTCTTCGAGCACATGATGTTCCAGGGCTCGGCGCACGTGCCGAAGAACCGCCACTTCGAGCTCATCGAGCGCGTCGGCGGCACGCTGAACGCGACGACCTGGTTCGACCGGACGAACTACTTCGAGTCGGTGCCGTCGCACCAGCTCGAGCTGACGCTCTGGCTGGAATCCGACCGCATGGGCTGGATGCTTCCCGCGATGGATCAGGAGAAGCTCGACAACCAGCGTGAGGTGGTGAAGAACGAGAAGCGGCAGCGCTACGACAACCAGCCGTACGGGGACTGGAGCGAACGGCTGCAGGCGCTCGTCTACCCCGAAGACCATCCGTATCACCACACGGTAATCGGGTCGATGGAGGACATCGACGCCGCCACGCTGGACGACGTGGCCTCGTTCTTCCGGACCTACTACGTCCCGAACAACGCCGTCCTGACGATCGCGGGCGACGTGGAGCCCGAGCAGGCGCTCCGCCAGGTGGAGCGGTGGTTCGGACCGATCGAGGCCGGCGCGCCGGTGCCGCCGATCCCCGGGAACCCGGACCTCCCGCCGCGGATCGGGGAGACACGACGGGACCACGTCGTCTCGGACGTGCCGCTCCCGCGCGTGATCATGGGCTTCCGCACCGCGCCGTACTCCTCCGAGGACTTCGCGGTCGCCGAGGTGGCCCGATCGCTCCTCGGGAGCGGCCGCGCCTCCCGCCTCTACCGTCGTCTCGTCCGCGAGCGCCGCGTGGCCAAGGGCATCGTCACCTACGTGTACCCGCTCCTCAGCGGAGGCATGTTCCTCGCCTGGGCGACCGGCTATCCCGACACCGATCCGGCGGCGCTGGAGTCCGCGCTCTCCGAGGAGCTGGCCGCGCTCTGCGAGGCCGGGCAGGACGAGATCGACCGGGCGATCGCGCTCGTGGAGACCGATCTCGTCCGGTCCCTCGAGCGCGTGGCGGAGCGCGCCGACCTGCTCTCGATGTTCGAGCTCTACTTCGACGACCCCGGCCGCATCGACACGGAGCTCGACCGCCTGCGGGCGGTCACCCTCGGGCAGATCCACGACTTCGTGCAGGCGAGCCTGGGCGAGGACAACCGGGCCGTCGTCGTCTACCAGCCGGAGAACGGCCGATGAGCCCGGTGGACCGGTCCGCGCCGCCCGCGAGCGGCGCACTGCGCAGCTTCGACTTCCCCGCGGTCGACCGGCGCGCGATGCCGTCGGGCCTGGACCTGCGCATCGTGTCGATGCGCCGTCTCCCGATGGTCAGCCTGAACCTCTTCGTCCGGGCGGGTGAGGCGGCGCTCGAGCCTCACGCGGCCGGCCTGAGCGTGCTGACGGCCGACGCCCTCGAGGGGGGCACGAGGAGGCGGAGCGGGTCGGCGCTGGCCGAGTCGCTCGAGCGCATCGGCGCCCGGGTGTCGGCGAACGGGGGGTGGGAGGGCACGAGCGTCGGTCTCTCGTGTCTGGCCGAGCGGCTGCCCGAAGCGCTCGGACTCCTGGCGGAGATGCTGCTCGAGCCGGGCTTTCCCGAGGACGAGGTCGAGCGGGCGCGGGAGCAGCAGCTCGCCACGATCCGGCAGCGCGCCATGGACCCGTCGTCGATCGCCACGGACGCGGCGCGGCTCCGCTACTACGTGGAGGGTGTGCCGTACGCCCGCTCCGTCGAAGGAACGGAGGCGTCCGTCGGGGCGGTCGGCCCGGCGGCCATGCGCGGCTTCGCCGAGGCGAACTACCGCCCGGGCTCGGGGGGTCTGGTGGTCGCCGGCGACGTCGAGCCGCGCGAGGTCGTGGAGATGGTCGAGCGACACCTGGGTGGCTGGTCGGGCGCGCCCGCGGTCGAGGCCGCCTTCACCCCGGAGCCCGCCTCCCGAGAGCGGCGGGTCTCGATCGTGCACCGCCCGGGCGCGGCCCAGTCGGAGGTCCGCGTCGGCCATGTCGGCGCTCCTCGCTCGACGCCCGACTACTACCCGCTCTCGATCGCGAACATGGTCCTCGGGGGGATGTTCACGAGCCGGCTGAATCTGAACCTCCGGGAGCGCAACGGCTTCACCTACGGTGTGCGCTCCCGCTTCACCTTCCGGGCGGAGGCCGGTCCTTTCGAGGTCTCCACCGCCGTCGGCAACGACGTCACCGCCGCCGCGGTGCGCGAGATCGTGCACGAGCTCGAGCGGATGGCCACCGACGGCCCCACGGAAGACGAGGTGGCGGCCGCCCGGGACTACGCCGCCGGCGTCTTCGGGCTCCAGCTCGAGACCGCGGGGCAGGTGGCCACCCGGGTCAGCCAGCTCGTCGTCTACGGGCTCCCCGACGACCACTTCGACCGCTACAGGGACGACGTCCGGTCCGTGACCCGGGCCGAGGCGGCGGCCGCAGCCGCGCGTCACATCCGACCCGACGAGGCCCAGGTCGTGGTGGTGGGCGACGCCGACGTGGTCGGGGACCCCCTTCGCGCGCTGGAGCTCGGGCCGGTGGAGGTCGTCGAGGGCTGAGGCCCTCCGTGCAACCCCCGCCCCGGGGCGCCGTATCGTACTGACAGAACGGCGGCTCGCTGGCGTCGACGATCCGCACGGCTGTAACAATTCGCTTGGGTGGGGCGG
>CALJLC010000184.1 GCA_937982605.1 uncultured Gemmatimonadales bacterium
GCGGCTTGATATCCAGTCTGAGCCCCCAGTCTATGGTCGCCCCCTCGCGTATCGCCGCGGCCGAGTGCGCGTGACCCTCGGGACTACGCTGCACTATCGCCGCCAGCATCGCCGCGATCGTCGCCGAGGCGACGAGCCCGAGCGCCCACGGCGCCAGCGCCGTGAACGACGGACGCCAGGCGGCGAAGAGCACGAGCGCGGCCGACGCGGGCACGCCGATTCCCTCCACCGGCCGGACGTGTTTGCGCTGGGCGAAGCGGTAGCACTCGTGCGCCGCCCATCCGGCCACCGCGGCGAGCGGGACGGCGAGGAACCACCCGCCGAGCCAGGCGAGCGCCAGCACCAGGGGAATCCCGACGGCGGCGACGGCGACCCTCTTGGCGAGCTCGCTCACGGCGCCCCCATCCCGGCGCGGCTCACGTCGCCTCGACCCGGCCGAAGCGGCGCTCCCGGCGCTGGAAGTCCCGGATGGCGTCGTGGAGGTGGCGACGCCCGAAGTCCGGCCAGAGCACCGGGGTCACGTGCAGCTCGGTGTAGGCGAGCTGCCAGAGCATGAAGTTGCTGATCCGGTGCTCCCCCGACGTCCGGATCAGGAGGTCGGGGTCGGGGAGCCCGCGGGTGAAGAGCGCGTCGGCGAAGTCTCCCTCGTCGATCTCGGCCGGGGTCCGCTCTCCCGCCGCCACTCTGTCCCCTAGCGTGCTCTCACCCAGCATTATCTCCACCCTCCCTCCGTACGAAATCATGAGGTTCGGCCTGAGCGCAGTACCGCCACGGGTCTCGTCGACGATCGAGTCGATCGCGGACCGCGTGGCGGCGTCGACCCGGGCCAGGTCCCCCAGCACGTGCACCTCCACGCCCTGTCGGCGCAGCTCGGCCCGCTCGCGGCGCGCATAGAGCTGCAGCAGGCCCATCAACGCCGAGACCTCCTGCTCCGGGCGTCGCCAGTTCTCGGTGGAGAAGGCGAAGAGGGTGAGGATGCCGACACCCGCCTCGATGGCCCCCTCGATCGTCTCGCGCACGGCCTTCATTCCCTCGCGGTGCCCGAGATGGCGCGGCAGCCCGCGCTCGCACGCCCAGCGTCCGTTGCCGTCCATGATCACGGCCACGTGGCGGGGCACGTCTCCGTCCAGGCGGAGACGCTCGAGGCGAGCTTCGGACACGGTCGGCGCGGCGGGGGCGGAGCGGTCAGGGCCCGGGGGAGCTCCCCTAGATGGCCATGACCTCCTCTTCCTTGTGCTTCAGCAGCTCGTCGACCTTGTCGGTGTACTCGTGCGTGAGCTTCTCGAGCGCGTCCTCGCGGCGGCGCCCGTCGTCCTCGCCGATCTCGTGGTCCTTCACCCGCTGGTGGATCTCCTCCCGCACGATCCGGCGCGCGTGACGGATCGAGATCTTCCCCTCCTCCGCCATCTTGTGGAGCACCTTCACGAACTCGCGGCGGCGCTCCTCGTTCAGCGGCGGGATCGGGATGCGGATGACGTTGCCGTCGTTGGCCGGATTGAGCCCGAGGTCCGAGCTCAGGATGGCCCGCTCGATGTCTCCGATGAGGCCCTTGTCGAAGGGCTGCACCACGATCAGGCTCGACTCCGGCGTGCTGACCGTCGCGAGCTGGTTGATGGGCATCTTCGAGCCGTAGGCGTCCACGCGCACGGTGTCCAGGAGCGCGGGCGTGGCCTTCCCGGTACGCACGGTCGCGAACTCGCGACGCAGCGCGTCCAGGGCGTCTTCCATGCGTTTCTTGGCGTCTTCGACCGTGGGCATGCCGGGGCTCCGCTTCGGGTGTTGTTACGATACTAGCGTGCCGACCCGCTCCCCACGAATCGCGTTCGCCACCGCGCCGCGATCGCTGAGGTTGAGCACGATGATCGGCAGGCGGTTCTCTTTGCACAGGGCCACCGCGGCGGCGTCCATCACCGCGAGCTCCCGCTGCACGACCTCCTGGAAGGAGATGTTGGGGATGAACTCGGCGTCGGGGTCCTTGGCCGGATCCGCCGTGTACACGCCCTGCACCTTGGTCGCCTTGATGACGACGTCGGACTCCATCTCGATGGCGCGCAGCACCGCCGCGGTGTCGGTCGAGAAGTAGGGGTTTCCGGTCCCCGCGGCGAAGAGGACGACCCGTCCCTTGTCGATGTGCCGGAGCGCGCGCCGCCGGATGTAGGGCTCCGCGATCTGCTCCATGCGGATCGCGGTCATCACGCGGGTGTCGACGCCCTTCGTCTCGAGGAGGTCCTGGACGGCCAGCGCGTTGATGACCGTGGCGAGCATGCCCATGTAGTCCGCCTGGACCCGGTCCATGCCCTCCTTCGAGGCGATCGCGCCACGGACGATGTTGCCGCCCCCGATCACGATGCCCAGGGAGGCGCCCATCTCCACGAGCGAGCGGATCTCGTCCGTGAGCGCGTCGACCACCGACGGCTCGATGCCGAAGCCTCGGTCACCGGCGAGCGCCTCGCCCGAGAGCTTGAGCAGAACCCGCTGGTACCGCAGTCCGCTGCCGTCGACCATCAGCGCTCCTCCGTCGCGGGGATGGGCCCTCCCTCCGGAACTCCCTCGCTGCGCCTCAGCGCTCGCCGACCTTCAGACGCGCGAAGCGGGCGACCTCGATCTTCTCGCCGGTCCGGCCCGAGACCTCGGTGATGAGCTCCTCGATCGTCTTGTCCGGATCCTTCACGAAGGGCTGCGCCAGCAGCGTGTTCTCCTTGAAGAACTTCTTCAGGCGCCCCTCGACCATCTTCTCGGCGATCTCCTGCGGCTTGCCCTCTTCCTTGGCCTGCTCGATGTAGACCGCCCGCTCGCGGGCCACCACGTCCGCGTCGATCTCGTCGGGCGAGACCGAAAGCGGGTTCGTCGAGGCGATATGCATCGCCAGGTCGCGCGCGAGCTGCCGGAAGTCGTCGGTGTTGGCCACGAAGTCGGTCTCGCAGTTGACCTCCACGATCACGGCGGTCTTGCCGTCGTGGTGGATGTAGCTGCCGATCACGCCCTCGTTGGCGGCCTTCTCCGCCCGCTTGGCCGCCTTCGCGGCGCCCTTGGCGCGCAGAAGGTCGACGGCCTTCTCGAGATCGCCGTCGGTCTCGGTGAGGGCCTTCTTGCAGTCCATCATCCCCGCGCCGGTCATGTCGCGGAGCTTCTTCACGTCTTTGGCGCTGATCATCGTCGCTTCACTCATCGTGCTCTCTCGTCGTCGTCGTCTGCCGGCTTGCGCCGGGTCGTGAAAAGAGGCGGCCGGACCGTCGGACCCGCGCCGCCTCTCGCGACCCGGGGGCCTGCCGCCGGGTCATGGCCCCGCCGCGCTCGGCGGGGAACGGAACGGACTACTCTTCCTCGTCGTCTCCGGAGTCGTCGTCCGCGGCGGCCTTCTTGGCGGCCTTCTTCTTCTTGGCGGGCTTCTTCGCCTTGGGCTTCTCGGCCTTCGGCTTCTCCGCGGCCTCGGCTTCGACCTCGCCCTCGTCCGATCCTTCCGCGTCCTCGTCGGCTCCCGGGGCGTCCTCCTCGCCGTCTTCCTTCCGGCGCGCCGCGATCACCTCGGGACGCGGCCGGCGCTTGCGTCGGGGCCGACGGCGCTTCGGCGCCTCCTTCTCGGTGGTCTCGCCGGTCTCGGTCGAGTACGTCGTCGCCTCGAGCTCGTCGATGCGACGCCGCTCGTCCTCCGGGACCTCCTTGCGCGCCTCGGCGATCGTGCTGGCGATGGCCGTGGCGATCAGGGTCACGGACCGGATCGCGTCGTCGTTGCCCGGGATCGGGAAGTCGATCTGCTCGGGGTCGGCGTTGGTGTCGGTGATCGCGATCACCGGGATCCCCAGCTTGACCGCCTCCTTGACCGCGATCGCCTCGCGGCGCGCGTCGACCACGAAGATGGCGCCGGGGAGGCGACCCATGTCCTTCACGCCCACGAGGTACTTCTCGAGCTTCAGACGCTCGCGCTCGAGCATCAGCCGCTCCTTCTTCGTGTAGAACTCGAAGGCGTTCTCTTCCGAGCCGCGCTCGAGCTCCTTCAGGCGACGGATCTGCTGACGGATCGTCTGGAAGTTCGTGAGCATGCCGCCGAGCCAGCGCTCGGTAACCCAGAAGGAGCCGCTGCGCTGGGCTTCCTGCTCGACCACGCCGCGGAGCTGCTTCTTCGTGCAGACGAAGAGGACCCGCTCACCCTTGAGCACGACCTCGCGGACCGCCTGCTGGGCGACCAGGAGACGATCGAGCGTCTTCCGGAGGTCGATGATGTGGATGCCGTTGCGCTCCGTGAAGATGAAGGGCTTCATCTTCGGGTTCCAACGGCGGGTCTGGTGGCCGAAGTGGACTCCGGCCTCGAGGAGCTGGTCGAGACGAACGTCGGACATGTCTTGTGCTCGTGGGGCCGATGTACGCCCCGGTCAGGATGCGGCGACCGCCGGGCGGGCGCCGTTGAGGATCTCGGTCTGGATCAACGCTTGGAGAACTGGAACCGCTTGCGGGCCTTCGGACGGCCGGGCTTCTTCCGCTCGACCTGACGCGGGTCCCGGGTCAGCATGCCCTTCTCGCGCAGCGCGCCGCGGAGCTCCTCGTCGTAGGCGACGAGCGCCCGCGAGAGGCCCATCCGCACCGCGTCGGACTGGCCGGTGAGGCCGCCGCCGTTGACGCGCACCGTGACGTCGAAGGTCGACTCGAGCTCGGTGACCTTCAGCGGCTCCTCGATGCGGATCTGATGCGTGGGACGCGGGAAGTAGTCGGTCATCGGGCGGCCGTTCACGGTCCACTTCCCCGTGCCCGGGCGCAGGAGGATCCGGGCCACGGAGCGCTTGCGGCGCCCGACGGTCTGGATCTGCTTCTTGGTATCGGCTGCCATGGAGCTGTCGTCCTCGCTCAGATGTCCAGGGGCTCGGGCCGCTGGCCCTGATGCGGATGCTCGGTGCCGGCGTAGACCTTCAGCTTCTTCCGGAGCGTGCGCCCGAGGGCGTTCTTCGGGAGCATGCCCTTCACGGCGAGCTCGATGACGCGCTCGGGGTGGGTCTCGATCATGCGGCGGAAGGGAATGTGCTTCTCCCCGCCCATGTAGCCGGAGTGCCGGAAGTACGTCTTCTGCGACGCCTTGTTGCCCGTGAGCCGGACCTTCTCGGCGTTGATGACGACGACGTTGTCACCGGTGTCGAGGTGAGGCGTGTACGTCGGCTTGTGCTTGCCGCGGATGACGCGCGCGACCTCGGACGCGAGGCGTCCGAGCGGCTTGTCCGTGGCGTCGACGACCCACCACGCGTGCGTGATCTCGTCGGCTTTGGGGGTATACGTTCTCATGCCCGTGATCGGCAGAAGGCGCTTCCTGAAAAGAGCTATCAAAGCTAGACCCGGCCCCGGAGAGCGTCAACGGGCCGCGACCCTTGTCGGACGGGGTCTTTCGGCGCCCGGGAGCCGGAGCGCGGGAAGCGCTACCGGTAGGTCTCGAGGAAGCGCGCGCGGGAGGCGTGACGGAGCCGGACGAGCGCCTTCTCCTTGATCTGACGCACGCGCTCGCGCGTGATGCCGAGGATCTCACCGATCTCCTCGAGCGTCATCGGCTCCTGCTCGTCCAGGCCGAAGTAGAGCCGGAGGATCTTCGCCTCGCGCTCCTTCAGCGTGGAGAGCGCCTCCTCGATCGTCGCCTTGAGCGCATGCTCGAAGGCCTCGTCCTCCGGCCCGGGCGAGTACTGGTCCGGGAGGTAGTCGAGGAGCCGGTTGTCCTCTCCCGGCGTCATCGGCGCGTCGAGCGAGAGGTGCGAGTGCGAGATGGCCAGCGTGCGCTCGATCTCCTCCTTGGAGACGTCGAGCTCCTCGGCGATCTCGTCGACGGTCGGCTCCCGGCCGAGCTCCTGGAGGAGCGTGGAGCTGCGGCGACCGATGCGGTACAGAGCGCCCGCGCGGTTGAGCGGCACGCGAACGATCCGGCTCTGCTCGGCCAGCGCCTGCAGGATCGCCTGCCGGATCCACCAGACCGCGTAGCTGATGAACTTGATGCCCTTCGTCTCGTCGAACTTATGGGCGGCGCGGATGAGACCGAGGTTCCCCTCGTTGATCAGATCCGAGAGCGGAACGCCCTGG
>CALJLC010000185.1 GCA_937982605.1 uncultured Gemmatimonadales bacterium
CGACCACCGAGATCTACACTCTTTCCCTACACGACGCTCTTCCGATCTAGAGCCGGTCGACCGACCGTCCGCCGGCTCGGACGCCCGATCCGCCCGGTCGGGACGAAGTGGGTTCGGGAGCGCCGCGCCCGGACCGCCGATGGGAAGGCTCATCGATCAGATCTGCGTGGCGCGCCGGAGCATCGACTTCATCGCTTCGAACACGGTCGCGTTCGCCTCGTAGGCGCGTCTCGTCTCCATGAGGTCGATCGTCTCCCGTGTGATGTCGACGTTCGGGTACCGCACGTAGCCGGAGGCGTCGGCCAGCACCTCCGCGCGCTCCTCGAACACCACGAGCTCGCTGGCGTCCTCGGTGACGCCCGCCACCTCGACGCCGAAGGCCATCTCCGCCGCTTCGGGGAAGCTCCCTGCGGGTGGGACCTCCGGGACCGACGGGACCTCGATGCCACCCCGGCGCACCGGCACGCCGTACGCGGTGCCGACGCGCTCGGTGGCCGCCTCGCGCAGCTCCAGGATCCTCCGCCGGTACGGCCCTCCCTCCGGCGTCCGGGTCGTCTCGGCGTTCGCGATGTTCATCGCGATGACGTCCATCCGACGACGCTGCGCCGAAAGGCCGGTGGCGCTGATGGCGAGCCCCCGGAGCAGCCCCCGGACACCGTCGACGCCGCTCATCGTCAGCCCGTCCTCATGGTGGAGCGGATCTGGCCGTAGACCTTCTGCAGGAGCTGGCCCATCGCCTCGTAGCGGATCTGCTCGTCGGCGAGCTTGACCATCTCGACCTCGAGGTCGACCTCGCCCCCCTCCAGGGCCTCCCCCAGCGCGGACTCGAAGGACGCCGTGGTCCCGTTGGACGCGTTGGCCACCCGGTGCGCGATTTCACGCGACCGGACCATGCTGGCGTCCAGCTCCTCGCGAAGCCCTTGAACCGTGTTCGAGCCGAGTAGTCCCCGGATCAACGTCCCCCCCTGGATTGCACCGACTGCCGACGCAGCCCTGCGGCCCTGAGGGGGAGGCAACGAGCGGGCCACCGCCCTCGGCGGCGGCTCCCGGCGTAGGGGAGAGGCCCGGAAAAGCCAGTCTGCAAGCGGACTTCCGCGTTGCGCCGTCGGTGCCGAAGCGACGTCGGCGGCAGCGGCGGCGGCCCGTGCCCCCCGGGGCAGCGGGCAAGATCTTCCGGGTCGGCGGCGGCCAGATCTTCCGGTTCCGCGGAGGCGCGGAGCCGGGCTCAGTCCGGGCGGTTCAGCTTGTTCCGTAGCGTGCGGACGCTGATGCCGAGCAGCTTGGCGGCCTGGGTGCGGTTGCCCTCGGTCCGCTGCAGCGCCGCGTCGATGAGGGCCGCTTCGGCCTCGCCGATGTCGAGGGTACCGAGCACGACCTCGGGGTCGCTCCCCGCCGGTCCGTTCGCCGCGGCGGGCGGGTCGGGCAGGCCCGACGCTTCGCCGAGGACGACGCGCTCCACCGAGATCCGACCGTCCGCGGAGAAGATCACCGCGCGTTCGATCGCGTGCGCCAGCTCGCGGACGTTGCCCGGCCAGGGGTGACCACGGAGGCGCTCCAGCGCCTCGGGCTCGATCACCGGAGGCGTCCGGCCGAGATCGCGCGCCGAGCGTGCGGCGAAGTGCGCGGCCAGCGCCGGGATGTCGTCCTTCCGCTCCCGCAGGGGCGGGACGACGATGGGCAGGACGTTGAGTCGATAGAAGAGGTCGGGGCGGAAGCGCCCTTCGTCCACCTCGGCCCTCAGGTCGCGGTTCGTCGTGGCGATCACGCGGACGTCGACCGTGATCGGAGAGGTGCCGCCCACACGCTCGAATTCCTGCTCCTGCAGCGCGCGCAGCAGCTTCGCCTGGAGGTCCAGGCGCATCTCGGAGATCTCGTCCAGGAGGAGCGTGCCCCGGTGGGCGCGCTCGAACGCGCCCTGGGTGCGCCGCGTCGCGCCGGTGAAGGCGCCCTTCTCGTGACCGAAGAGCATGCTCTCCACCAGGTGCTCCGGCATGGCGGCACAGTTCACGCTGACGAAGGCCTCGTCGCCCCGACCGCTCAGGTCGTGGAGCATGCGCGCCAGCAGCTCCTTTCCGGTGCCGGACTCGCCCTGCAGCAGGACGGTGGCCCGGGTCGGGGCCGCGGTCTCGATCGCGTCGAGGATGCGCTCGAACGCCGGGCTGCTCCCGATGACGGCGCGCTCGGCGCTCAGCTCGGAGACCTTCCCCTTGAGCACCTCGTTCTGGCGTCGGAGCCGGACCAGCTCGAGCGCCTGCGCCACCACGACCTCGAGCTGACCGGGGCGAATCGGCTTGGTCAGGTAGTCGATGGCGCCGGCCTTGATGCTCGTCACCGCGTGGTCGATCGAGGCGTACCCGGTCACCACGACGACGGGAACGTCGACGCCGTCCTCCCGCATCTGCTCGAGAAGCTCGAGGCCGGACATGCCCGGCAGGCGGTAGTCGGACACGACCAGATCGACCCCGCCGCGGGTCAGGACCGCGAGGGCGGCTTCGGCGTTCCGGACGCCCAGCACCTCGTATCCCGCGTCTTCGAGGATCTCCTCGGTCGCCATGAGGACGCCGGGGTCGTCGTCAACGCAGAGGATTCGCGGCATTCGGTCCCGACGTCACGCGGCTAAAGAGCGGGCTCGCCCGCCCGACAATTCCGGGTGAAGGGTAGCGCCAGCGGAATCGGCTCTCAACCGAACCCGGACGCCAACGACGTGCGCATCACCAACTCGATGATCCTGGCCCGCTCACTGGATTCGATCCAGCGCGGGCTGGCCGAATCGGCCCGCCTGGAGCGACGCATCGCGACGGGACAGCAGTTCCAGTCCCTCTCCGAGGCGCCGGTGGCGGGACGCACGGTGCTGACGATCGACAGCGACCTCCGCGCCTCCGAGCAGTTCGGCCGGAACGCCGAGGCGGCCCGATCCCGCCTGGCCGTGGCGGACGCCGCGCTGAACAACGTCACCAACGCCATGACCCGCGCGCGCGAGATCGCGCTCCAGCAGGGCAGCGACGTGGCCACCCCGGAAAGCCGTCTGGCCGCGATCGAGGAGGTCCAGGAGCTGCGCGCCTCCCTGGTCCAGCTCGCCAACACGCGCCTCAACGAAGCGTACGTGTTCGGTGGCGCGTACACGGACCTGCAGCCGCTCGACGCCACGGGCGCGCTCGACCCGACCTTCCCCGCGCGGGGGGCCGCCCGGTACGAGATCGCCGCGTCGACGTACGCCCTGGGCGCGCCGGATGCCGGGGAGATCTTCATCGACACCGAAGTGATGGCCGCGCTCGACGACCTCGAGGCTGCGCTCGTGGCAGACGACCAGGCGGCCATCCAGGCCGAGGGCGACCGGGTGCGAACGGTCATCGCTTCGGTCCAGGAGCTCGTGGCCGCCGTGGGCGCACGCCAGATCCGCGTCGATACCGCCGAGTCCACCCGGTCCGTGGTCGACCAGACCCGGATCGAGCAGCGCGCCGTGCTGGCCGACGCCTCCCTCGAGGAGGCCATCACCGAGCTCGCCGCCCTGCAGGCCAGCTACCAGGGCTCGCTGCTCGCCACGAGCCGCCTGCTCCAGACCTCCCTCGTCAACTACCTCCGATGAGCCAAGAGACGCTACCCCACCCCGACGTCCGCGCCGAAACCGGCCGCCCCGGCACCATCCGCTTCCCGCAGGGCCTCCTCGGCTTCCCGGACATCCTGGAATACGAGCTCGGCCCGGGGCCGGGCGAGGGGCTGTACTGGCTCGTGGGGTCGGGCGAGGAGACTCCTCGCTTCCTCGTCTCCGACCCCTTCGCCTTCTTCGAGGGATACGAGCTGGATCTCACGCCCGAGCAGGCCCGGAGCATCGAGGCCGACGACGCCTCGCAGGTGGGCGTGCTCGCGATCACCGTGCCGAGCCGTGAAGGTGCGTGGACCGCGAACCTCCAGGGCCCGATCGTGATCAACGCGGCGAAGGGCATCGCGGCCCAGCTCGTGCTGCCGGGAGACGAGCCCGGCCTCCGGCGCCCCTTCCAGCCGGTCCTCGTCAGCGCGGCCTGAGTCGTCGGGACCCGAGTCGCGCGGCCTGAGTCGTCGCGGCCCGGGTCAGCGGTGCGAGAGTCAGCGCGGCCTGACCGCGAGGGATCGCCACGCCGGCCTCGGCGGAGCGCCCATCACGAGGGGCCCGCGGCGTCAGTGCACCGCGGCCTGGCTGCTGCCGGGGCCGCACAGGGCCCGGACCTCGAGCAGGAGCTCGTCGGGGCTGAACGGCCATTCGACGACGGCATCCTCGGGACGCATCGCGGACGCGGCGGGCTCGACCTTGCGGTCCGTCAGCCACACCGTCCTGGGCCGCGGAGCGGCCTCCTCTCCCTCCGGAACCGCGCGCGGCTCGCTCAACCAGGCCGCGGTTTCCACCAGCAGCAGATCCGCGCCCAGGAGCGAGCCGGGCGTGAACGACTCGGCGCACGACCTCCGTTCCACGGCGAACCCGTCGCGGCGGACGAGCTCGGTGACGCACTCCCCGCCCAGCGCCGAGTCACAGACCAACCCCGCGCGCACGAACAGACAGCGGCCCGCAGTCGACGAGGTCGGTGCGGACGTCGCGGCCGCCCGACTTGCCGGCGCGCGCCATCAGGGTCCGGATCGAGTCGGCCAGCTGCGCGATCTCATCGCGGGTGTCGAGCACGAGCTCGAACGGGTCGCCGCGACGGAGGAAGC